>NZ_JAAAXQ010000150.1 GCF_009916105.1 Streptomyces sp. GC420
CGATGTCGAAGACGTTCTTCTGCAGACCGTTGGCGTAGACCTCGTGTTCGACGAGCTTCAGCTTCTGGGTGTCCTTGTCCGTGGTGCTGAAAAGCCGTTTGCCCGCCCCGAGCAGGAGCGGAAAGACAAGCAGGTGGTAGCGGTCGATCAGGCCGGCGTCCGAAAGCGCCTGGTTCAGGGAGGCGCTGCCGTGGACGATGATCGGGCCGCCCTCGGTCTCCTTCAGCGCGGCGACGTCGTCGAGCGAGCGCAGGATCGTCGTCTCGCCCCAGTCCGACACCAGGTCGCCCTCGGTGAGGGTGGTGGAGACGACGTACTTCGGCATCACCCTGTACTCCGCGAAGTCCTCCATGCCGGGCCACACCGGGCTGAACGCCTCGTAGCTGGCACGGCCCATCAGCATCGCGGTGGCTTCCGTCTGCTCCCGGCCCTTGATGTCGAACGCCTCGGGGAGGAACTCGACGTACTTGAACGTCCACCCGGAGTTCCGGTAACCGGGCTCGCCGCCCGGGGCCTCGACGACGCCGTCGAGCGAGATGAAGGCGGTGCTGATCAGGGTACGCATTCTTGGTTCCTCGGTGTCTCGTGTCCAGTTCTCAGCAGATTCGGTCGGTGCACACTTCGACCACACTCGCGGCTGCCGCGCACCAACCATGATCTCTGACTGCGGAGCACGGAGAAACTCATCGGCCGTCGCGCCTCGGCGTCTTCGGCCGCGATCCAGCGGGCCTCGATGGCGAGGACGGCGTCCGGATCCCGGGCGAGCGGGCGGGTGAGCTCCGGGCCGGACCTCACCTCCGGGCCCGGACTCGGCCGGACTCAGCCGGGCACGTTCATGCGCTGTGTGCCGATGACCGACAGCAGCCGCAGTGCCTCCTCGGACCTCGAGCCCGGTTCGGCGGTGTAGATGATCAACCGCTGGTCACGGTCGGCGATGTCCAGCACATCGCAGTTGACGGTGACCGGGCCGACCGCGGGGTGCCGGAAGGTCTTGCACAGGGTCGGCTCGGCGCACACGTTGTGGGACTCCCACAGCCGGGCGAACTCCCCGCTGCCCGCCAGGAGTTCCTTCACGAGCGCGGCCAGCTCGGGATCGTCGGGGTAGCGGGCGGCCGTGGCGCGCAGGTGCTGGGCCGAGGTCCGGGCGAACGCGTCCGCGTCCGACAGGCCGTACAGCCGCCGCCCTTCCGGGTGCGGTCCGAGGAACACCCGGCGGACCAGGTTGCGGTCACGGCGCGACAGAGCGGAGAAGTCCTCCATGAGGGCGGCCGCGAGCGGGTTCCAGGCGATGACCTCGTACGTCGCGGACAGCACGATCGCCGCCGCCTGCGGCAGCCGGTTCAGCAGGTCGGCGAGGCTCTGCCGCACCTCCCGCGAGGGGCCGGGCGGAGGACCCGGCGCCGTGCCGGCCAGATGGTGGAGGTGGTCCCGCTCGGCGTCGGACAGGCGCAGGGCACGGGCCAGCCCGGCCAGCACCTCGCGTGACGGGCGAGGGGCGCGGGCCTGCTCGAGCCGCGTGTAGTACTCGGTCGAGATGAACGCCAGCTGGGCCGCCTCCTCGCGGCGCAGCCCCGGGGTACGGCGGCGCGGCCCCGCGGGCAGGCCAACGTCGGCGGGGGAGATCCGCTCGCGCCTGCTGCGCAGGAAGGCCGCCAGTTCTCGTCTGTCCACGTCCCCAGTCTGCGGGTCGCCACCGCTCCCAGCCAGGTACAGCCGGTGCCTGGATGGGCGGTGCGGGCGGCCGCAGGCTCGTCGGCATGAACAACACACCGACCACCGGTACCTCCACCGTCTCCACGGCGGCCACCGAGCCCTGCGGGCTGCTGGCCGACAAGGTCGTCTTCGTCACCGGCGCCGGGCGCGGCATCGGCGCCGCCGCGGCCCGCCTGTTCGCCGGGGAGGGCGCGCGGGTACTGCTCGCGGCCCGCACCGAGGCCCAGTTGAAGGCGGTGACCGAGGACATCCGCGCGGCGGGCGGCACCGCGGACTACGTGCTGTGCGACCTGGCCGACGCGGCCGGCGTACGCGCCTCGGTCGACCGGGCCGTCGAGCTGTACGGCCGGCTCGACGCCGCCTTCAACAACGGCGCCACGATCGTGCCGCCCGGCCCGATGGACCGGGTGACGGAGGCCGACTTCGACCACCTCTACGCCGTCAACCTCAAGGGGCCGTGGCTGTCCATGGCCGCCGAGGTCGCGGCCATCCGCGCCACCGCGGGAAAGGGAGCCATCGTCAACAACTCCAGCGTCGGCAGCCTGATGGCCAACCCCGAACTGCCCGCGTACGGCGCCATGAAGCGGGCGGTCAACAGCCTCACCGCCTCGGCCGCCGTCACATACGGCCCCGAGGGCATCCGGGTCAACGCCGTCGCACCCGGCACCACGCTCACCGAGATGGTGCGCGACTGGGAGAACGACTCGCCCGGCATCGTGGAACGGCTCAACTCACTGACACCGCTGGGCCGCCCGGCGGACCCGGAGGAGATCGCCCAGGCCGCGGCCTGGCTCCTCAGCGACCGCGCCTCCTATGTGACCGGCACGGTGCTCCGCGTCGACGGCGGCATGCGGGCTTGACATGCGGGCCTGACGGGGCGGTGTCTGCGCCCCCACAAGCGCTCAGCCCGGGATGAGTGCGTCCCACTGATCCCGGGTCGGGCCGTCGTGCTTCGGCGAGAAGTCCGGGTGGGCAGCCAGCCAGGCGGTGACGTGCCGGTTCACTTCGTCGGTGCCGTAGGCGTCTTCGGCCAGTCGCAGAAGGTGGCGTATCTGGGCTCGGGCCCGCATGACGACAGGATCCTCGAAGGCGCAGGCGGCCAGGGCTGCGGCACGCCGGTCCGAGAGCGGTGAGCTCTCGGCGAGGCGCTGCCCGTTCGCGCGGTCGGCCATCACCTGGGCGTCGAACCACGGGCGCAGGGTCTTCGCCGTCCACGCGTGGTAGCCCACGGGGTCCGCGGCGATCCGGTCGGCATGGGTCGCGAGGTGCTGGGCGGCGCGCAGGCCGAGGGCCGCGCCGTGACCGAAGGTGGGATTGGTGTGGATGAGGCTGTCCCCGGCGCTGACCAGGCCGGTGACGACGGGTCCGGCATCGTCGGCGAGGGCGGTCCAGCGGTTGTCCAGGCCGGCCATCGCCAGGACGGCCGACTCGGGTTCGGGGTCCAGGGCGAGCCAGGCGGCGGTCGCGGGGAAGCGGCGGGCGACGGCCTCGAACACGGCAGGGTCGGTGAGTGCGCCGCGGGTTGGGTCACCCGTGGAGAGCACCAGGCTCACCGCGAAGGTGTCGTTGTCGGAAGGGAAGACGCCGGCGAGCGCGAACGGCGAGGCAGAGCCGGTCTTCACCCGCCCGGGGTCACGCGGACCGTCGGCACGCAGGCGGTACCAGCGGCACACATAGGCGATTCCGGTGCGGTGGCTGTCTGCCACGGGCGGGCGGCAGCCGGCCGCGATCAGCCAGGCGGGCACCGGCGAGCGACGACCGGACGCGTCGACGACGAGGTCCGCCTGGTGCGTCTCCGTGCCCGCCTGCACGCCGGTGACCCGGGGAGGGCGGCCCTCCCCGATGGTGAGGGCGCGCACCCGGCGGCCTTGCCGCACTTCAACGGTGCGTTCCCGCCGCACGGCCGAGGTCAGGGCGGCCTCCAGCACGATGCGGCGGGTGCGCAGGGTCACCAGGTCCTCATCGCCGGCCCGGTGTGGCGGATGCTCACCGAACCAGTCGAACTCGTGGTATTCACGGGCTCCGCGGGCCAGCAGGTCCGCGTAGACGTCAGGGGTCTCGGCGCGCAGCACGGTGCGGACGGGCGCGAGGAATGAGTGGGGATGGTTGGCCTGAGGGACCCGGGGCCTGCGCCAGTCGAAGAAGTCCCGGTCCAGGTCTTCTCCGGCCTGTCGAGCGTCCTGCTCGAACAATGTGACCATGTGGCCCCGCCGGCCGAGCATGAGCGCCGTCCCCAGCCCGCTGATACCTCCACCGATCACCGCAACCCGCGCCACCGAAGCCCCCTTCGCGTCGTGTTGCCGGATGAGCCTACCGCTTGGCGATCTTCGGTCCGGGACCGGCGTCGTCCGCCGAGGTGCGGGGGCGGGGTACGGCAGCGGCCGGCGCGGGTCCCGCCACCTGTCCGTGTACGGGCGGCAGTTGCCGTACGGGGGTTGCGGCAGCGCGGAGGCACCGAGCCGCCGGTGCGGAGCGGGATCCGGCCCGGGCGTTCCAGGCCCGGGCGTTCCAGGTCCGGGGCCTTGCCCGGGGGCCGGCTGCCGGGCGGGCGTCAGCAGATGCGGGGCAGGAGTTCGCCCAGCGGCAGGTCCACCACGCGCCGGGCGCCGACGAGGGTGCGGACGGTGACGCGGCCCGGCTCACCGGTCCGCGGTACCTCGCCGATGCGGACCGCGGCGGCGCCCTCCGGGAGCGAGCGCAGGGCCGCCAGGGCCTCGTCCGCACGGGCCGGGGCGACGAACGCCACCAGGCAGCCCTCGTTCGCGACCACCAGCGGGTCCAGGCCCAGGAGTTCGCAGGCGGAGGCGACCGGCTGCGGCACCGGCACGGCGTCCTCGGCGAACTCCACGGGGACACGGGAGTCGCGGGCGATCTCGTTGAGCGCGGAGGCCAGGCCCCCGCGCGTCGGGTCCCGCAGCGCGTGCAGGTCGGCGCCTAGCGGCGCCAGGGCCCGTACCAGCCGGTGCAGCGGCTGCGAGTCGGAGGCGATGTCGGCCTCGAAGCCGAGCCCTTCGCGGGTGCTGAGGACCGTCGTGCCGTGCAGCCCGACAGGACCGGAGAGCAGCAGCGCGTCCCCGGGCCGCGCCCCGGCCGCGGAGGGGGAGAGCCCCGGGATGCGCCGGCCGATGCCCGTGGTGTTGATGAAGACCTTGTCGGCGGCTCCCCGGCCCACGACCTTGGTGTCCCCGGTGATCACCGGCACCCCGGCCTCCCGCGCGGCCCTTCCCAGCGAGGTGAGCACCGCGCGCAGTTCGTCCAGCGGGAGCCCCTCCTCGACGATGAGCGCCACGGACAGCGCCACCGGCTCCGCGCCGCGCATCGCCAGGTCGTTGACCGTGCCGTGAACGGCGAGCGACCCGATGTCACCGCCGGGGAAGAACAGCGGGCTGACCACGAAGCTGTCGGTGGACACGACGAGTTCGGGCAGGCCGGGCAGCAGCGCGGCATCCTCGAGGGGCCCGCTCTGCCCGTCGTAGGCGGGCAGCACCAGAGAGTCGAGCAGTTCGGCGGTGAGCCGCCCGCCGGCGCCGTGGCCGAGCAGCACGCGGTCGCTCCCGGTGTACGGGGCGGGGCACACCGGATTCATGGCATTCACGGGGTCTCTCCTTCGTGGATACCCCGGCCCCCAGGCCGGGGTGGGGGTACCTCCCGCTTGCGGGGGAGAAACGAAGCTCTTGCGGAGCAGGGCAGGGAAAGCCGGTTGGCCGCCGGGGCGGAACGGCGGCTGCCCCCAACTGTCCGCAGTTCGTCACAAACTGGCGAGGTAGTATGTGAACCGTGAGGACCACCCACGCGAAGCGGGCGTTCAAGTACCGCTTCTATCCGACCGGTGCGCAGGCAGCCGAGCTGTCCCGCACGTTCGGCTGTGTGCGGAAGGTCTACAACCTCGCCCTTGCGGCGCGTACGGAAGCGTGGACGCGGCAGGAGCGCGTGAACTACAACCAGACGTCGGCGATGCTGACGGCGTGGAAGAAGACCGAGGAACTCGCCTACCTCAACGACGTCTCCTCCGTCCCGCTCCAGCAGGCCCTCCGGCACCTCCAGACGGCGTTCGCGAACTTCTTCGGCAAGCGCGCCAAGTACCCGCGCTTCAAGTCGCGGAGGAAGTCGCGGAAGTCGGCGGAGTACACTACCAGCGCGTTCCGGTTCCGGGACGGGGAACTGACCCTTGCGAAGATGAGGGAACCGCTCGACATCGTGTGGTCCCGTCCGCTCCCCGAGGGCGCGTTCCCGTCCACGGTGACCGTGTCGCAGGACGCGGCCGGACGCTGGTACGTGTCCCTGCTGTGCGAGGACCCGTCCGTCCAGCCGCTCCCCGCCACCGACGCGTCCGTCGGCGTCGACGTCGGGCTCGATCATCTGCTGACCCTCTCGACTGGCGAGAAGGTCTCCAACCCCCGACACGAGCGGCGCGACCGCGTCCGCCTCGCCAGGGCCCAGCGACAGCTTGCCCGTAAGGCCAGGGGTGACGGAGCGAACCGGGCCAAGGCTCGCCGGAAGGTCGCCAAGGTCTACGCCTGCATCGCCGACCGCAGGCGTGACCACCTGCACAAGCTCACCACTCGGCTCGTTCGTGAAAACCAAACGATCGTGATCGAGGACATCGCCGTTCGGAACATGGTGAAGAATGGCAGCCTGGCCCGCGCTATCAGCGATGCGGCCTGGTCGGAGTTCCGGAGCATTCTGGAGTACAAGGCACAGTGGTACGGGCGGGAAGTGATCGCGGTCGACCGCTTCTTCCCCTCGTCCAAGCTGTGCTCCGTCTGCGGCGCCTTGCAGGACAAGATGCCGCTGAACGTCCGCACCTGGACGTGCGACTGCGGGACGACCCACGACCGGGACGTGAACGCGGCACGCAACATCCTGGCCGCCGGGCTGGCGGCGTCTGCCTGTGGAGACGGTGTAAGACCTCAACGGGAGTCCTCCCGGACGGGGCGGTCGTCGGTGAAGCAGGAACCCCAGCGGGCGACCGCTGGAATCCCCCGCCTTTAGGCGGGGAGGAAGTCAACGCTTGCTCCCTGTCGGCCGCCGCCGCTCGGCCGCAGTGGCCGGGGCGCGCCGTGCGCGGCCCGCGGCGTGGAAGGCGGCGCAGGTTCCCTCGCTGGAGACCATGGGCGCGCCCAGCGGGCGGCGCGGGGTGCAGCGAACCCCGTAGGCGGTGCAGTCGGTGGGGACCTTCGCGCCGGTGAGGATGGCTCCCGCGATGCACTCGGGGTGCTCCGAGGGGCGGAGCCCTCCGACGTCGTAGCGGCGGCCCGCGTCGAACGCGGCGAACTCCTCGGCGAGTTCGAGGCCGCTGGCGGGCAGGGTGCCGATACCGCGCCAGGCCCGGTCGCCGACCCGGAAGACCCGCCGCAGTACGTCCTGCGCCTCGGTGTTGCCGCCCCGGCGCACCGCGCGCACGTACTGGTTCTCCACCGCGTGCCGGCCGCTCTCCAGTTGCCGCACCGCCATGAGGATGCCCTCCAGCAGGTCCAGCGGCTCGAAGCCGGTGACGACGATCGGCACCCGGTACCGGGCCGCCAGCGGCTCGTACTCCGTCCAGCCCATGACGGCGCACACGTGCCCCGCCGCGAGGAAGGCCTGCACCTCGCAGTCGGGCGACTCCAGCAGGGCGGTCATGGCGGGCGGTACGAGGACATGGCTGACCAGCATGCTGAAGTTGGTCAGCCCCAGCCGGGAGGCGTGGAGCACGGCCATGGCGTTGGCCGGGGCGGTGGTCTCGAAGCCGACGGCGAGGAACACGACCTCCCGGTCGGGGAGTTCGCAGGCCAGCCGCACGGCGTCCATCGGGGTGTAGACGACGCGGACGTCCGCGCCGCGGGCACGCAGCGCCAGCAGGTCGGTGCCGCTGCCGGGGACGCGGAGCATGTCGCCGAAGCTGGTGAACACGACCCCGGGGCGCGCGGCGATCGCCATGGCACGGTCCAGGGTCTCCAGCGGCGTGACGCAGACCGGGCAGCCGGGGCCGTGGACCATCCGCATGCCCGCCGGCAGGAGTTCGTCGATGCCCTGCCGGACGAGGGTGTGCGTCTGCCCGCCGCACACCTCCATGATCCGCCAGGGCCGGGTGGCGGTGCGGCGCAGCTCGTCGAGGAGCCGCCGGGCGAGCCCGGGGTCGCGGTACTCGTCGAGGTACTTCATGTCCTCACACCAACCTCACGGCCGGCCCGGCAACGGCCTCACGTCGGCCCGGAACGGCCTCACGGCGCCTCACACCGGCCTCACGGCGCCTCACACCGGCCTCGCGCCGCCTCGCGGCGGCTCCTGCGGCGCGCTGCGCGGCAGCGGTCCCGGCAGTTCCAGTTCCACGTCCACGACGCCCTCCACGGCCCGCACCAGCCGGGCCGCGACCGGCAGCAGCGAGGTGTCCCTGACGCGCCCGGAGAGGGTCACGACGCCGTCCGCGACGGTCACCTCCACCGGCTCCGGCGGCGCGGGGAAGAGCGGGGGAACGATGTCCCGGCGGATCTCCTCCGCGATCTCCTCGTCGCTCCGCAGAAAGATCTTGAGCAGGTCCGACCTGCTGACGATGCCCTCCAGCAGACCCTGGTCGTTGACGACGGGCAGCCGTTTGACGTGGCGGCGCGCCATCGCGGCGGCCGCCTCCGCCAGGGTGGCGTCCGGGTGGACGGTCACCGCGGGCGTGCTCATCAGTTCCTCGGCGGTGACCCCGCCCGCCTTGCCGGGGTCGGAGAGCCGCCGCAGCTCCTCGTCGCGGTCCGGCTCGCCGTCCCGGAACTCCTCCTTGGGCAGCAGATCGGCCTCGGAGACGACACCGATCACCCGGCCCTCGCCCTCCAGCACCGGAACGGCGCTGACCTTCCACTGCTCCAGCGTCCTCACGATCTCCTTGAACGCGGTGTCGCGGCTCACGGCGACGGCGGCGTGCGTCATCACCTCGCACACGTGGTGGGCGGTGGCATACATGACGGCCTCCCGGACTGCTCAGGATCGGTCGATGGTCAGATCGAGGAAGTGGGTCGAGCAGGAGATGCACGGGTCGTGGTTGCGGATCGCCCGCTCGCACAGCGCCGTCAGCGCCGCGTCGTCCGTGTCCGCCCCGCGGTCCGTCTCCGCCTGGACGAGGCGGCGCAGGTCCTCCTCGATGGCGCCCTGGTTCTGGGCGGTGGGCGGGACGAGACGGGCGTCGGTGACATTGCCCTCGGCGTCGAGCACATAACGGTGGTAGAGCACGCCGCGCGGCGCCTCGGTCGCGCCGTGGCCGGTGCCCGCGCGCGGCCGCACCTCGACGAAGGGCCGGGGCGGCGGCTCGTACGCCTCGATGATGCGCAGTGCCTCGTCCACGGCGTAAAGGGCCTCCACCGCGCGCACGAGGATGCTGCGGAACGGATTGCGGCACACCGTCCCGGCCGTCGGGTCGCCGAGGCCGGCGGCGCGGGCCGCCTCCAGCGCGACGGGGGACAGCAGCCGGCCGCTGACCGCGTACCGGGCCAGGGAGCCGGTGAGCAGCCGCTCGCCGCGCAGAGTGGAGTGCAGGGCCGTGGAGTGCGGCACCTGTTCCTCCACCACCTCGTCCGTGTACGCGGCCACCGGGAACCGCCGTACGGGCAGCGCCTCTTGGCTGTCCGCCGGCAGCCCGTGCGCGCCCGGCGCGGCCATCACCGACGGCGTTCCGCCGTCGATGGCGTACCGGTCGGGCTCGGCGAGGGCCAGCAGCGCGTTGTCGCAGCCCGCTTCGGGGAAGTCGAACCCCGAGACCCAGCGGACCGTCTCCCAGGCGTCGTCCATGGCCCGCCGCAAACGCTCGGCGAGCGGCCGGAGTTCGGCCCGGGAGGGCACCCGGTGGAAGCCGCCGACGCGGACGTTGACCGGGTGGATCGCCCGCCCGCCCAGCAGCGCCATCAGCGCGTTGCCGGTCTGCTTGAGCCGCAGCCCGCGTTCCACCTCGGCGCGGTGGGTGCGGGCCAGGTCGATCGCCCCGTCCCGGCCGAGGAAGTCGGGGGCGTGCAGCAGGTAGATGTGCAGGACCTGGCTCTCGATCCACTCCCCGCAGTACAGCAGGCGGCGCAGCTCGGCCAGTTGCCCGCCGACCTCGACGCCGCAGGCGTCCTCCACGGCCAGGCACGCGCTCATCTGGTAGGCGACCGGGCAGATGCCGCACACCCGGGCGGTGATGTCGGGCGGCTCGGTGTACGCCCGGCCGCGCAGGAACGCCTCGAAGAACCGGGGCGGTTCGTAGATCCGCAGCCGGGTCTCGGTGACCCTCCCGTCCTCGACGCGCACATGCAGCGCTCCCTCCCCCTCCACCCGGGAGAGCGAGCCCACGTGCAGGACGCGGGAACCTCGGTGAGTCACGTCCGTCCCTCCCCTCGCTCCGGTGCCCTCTGCCGCATGTCCCCCTCCGCCGGAGCGGATGCCGCCTGCCCGGTCGCCTCCCGCACCTCGGCCGGCACCGGCTTCCGTTCCCCCGCACGGCGCGCCACGCCCTCCTCGCCCTCCCTCGGGTACGGCGCGAACGCCGCCGCGTTGAAGGTGCGCAGCAGCCGCTCGACGTCCCGGTCGTCCATGCCGTCCCGCCTCAGCAGGGGGATCAGCGCCGGCAGGTTCACCGAGCCCGAGGGGCCGAAGCACCCGTAGCAGCCCCGGCCGTACGCCGGGCAGATCGCCCCGCACCCGGCGTGCGTGACCGGGCCCAGGCAGGGCGTGCCGTGCGCGACGGTCACACACACGTTGCCGCGCCGCTTGCACTCGAAGCACACGCTGTGGTCCGGGACGTCCGGCTTGCGGCCCGCCAGGTACGCGGTGATGACCTCCAGCAGCTGGCGGCCGTCGATGGGGCAGCCGCGCAGCTCGAAGTCGACGTCGACGTGGGCGGAGATCGGCGTGGAGGTCGCCAGGGTCTCGATGTACTCGGGCCTGGCGTAGACCGTGCGCCGGAACTCCTCGACGTCCGCGAAGTTCCGCAGCGCCTGGATGCCGCCCGCGGTGGCGCACGCCCCGATGGTGACCAGCCGGCGGGACGCTGCCCGGATCTCCCTGATCCGCACCGCGTCGGCGGGCGTGGTCACCGAACCCTCGACCAGTGACAGGTCGTACGGCCCCGGCCGCACCGCGCTCGACGCCTCGAGGAAGTGCGCGATCTCCACCTTCCCGGCCAGCGGGAGGAGTTCGTCCTCGCAGTCCAGCAGGGTCAGCTGGCAGCCGTCGCAGGAGGCGAACTTGAACACCGCCAGGGTCGGCACGCCCGCCGGCGCACCGGCCGGGGCGCCGCTCGTGCTGCCGGCAGCCGGAGGCATCTCACAACTCCCTTACGTTGAGGAGGGGTTCGGCCCTGTCGTAACCGAGGACGGGACCGTCGCGGCAGAGCAGCACCGGCCCCAGCTGACAGTGCCCGCAGTGCCCCGTCGCACAGCGCATGTTCCGCTCCAGCGACACCCGGATCCGCTCTGCGGGCACCCCGCGGTGCATCAGGTCCACGGCTGTCGCCCGGATCATCACCTCGGGCCCGCACACGAAGGCCCACGTGCGCTCCGGCCGGAACCGTGCCCCGTCGAGCAGCGAGGTGACGACCCCGATGTTGCCCCGCCAGTCCGGGCCCGCCCGGTCCACGGTGACCGCGACATGCAGGCCCCGGCGGCGCCGCCAGTGCCGCAGCTGCTCACGGAAGACCACGTCGCCCGGCGTCCGCGCGCCGACGAGCACATTGATCCGCCCGTACGACCGGGACTCGGCCAGCGCCGAGGCGACCAGCGGCCGCAGCGGCGCCAGTCCGATGCCACCGGCCACCACCAGCACGTCGTGTCCGGCGGCCCGCTCCAGCTCCCAGCCCGTCCCGAACGGGCCGCGCAGCCCCACCCGGTCGCCGGGCAGCAGATCGCGCAGCGCCCCCGAGGTCGCGCCGACGGCACGCACCGTGTGCTCCACACCGGGTGCGCGGATCGCCGACACCGACACCGGGATCTCGCCCACCCCGAAGGCGTACAGCATCGCGAAGCGGCCCGGCGTGAACGCGGGCAGCACCTCCGGCCCGGCGGGCCACAGCCGCAGCGTCGTGGTGTCCGAGGTCTCCGGGTGGCGCAGCACCACGCGGTACGGCACCGGGGGCGCGGTCATCGCTCCTTCTCCCCAACCGGGCGGTCCCTCTCCGGATGGTCCCTCTCCGGGCGGTCCCTCCCAGGGCGATTCTCCGGGCCGTCCCCTTCCAGGCGCTCCCGCAGCTCGTCGTGGAGCGCCGCGGCCTCCTCCGTGATGTCGATGGCCGCCGGACACCAGACGATGCACCGGCCGCAGCCGACACAGCCCGAGCTGCCGAACTGGTCGTGCCAGGTGCCCAGCTTGTGGGTGAGCCACTGCCGGTAACGGCTGCGGCCCGACGAGCGGACCGCGCCCCCGTGCAGATACGAGAAGTCCAGGTCGTAGCAGGAGTCCCAGCGCTGCCACCGCTCGGCGTGGTCCCCGGTCAGGTCCGTGACGTCCTCGGTGGTGGTGCAGAAGCACGTGGGACACACCATGGTGCAGTTGCCGCAGGTAAGGCAGCGCGCCGCCACGTCGTCCCAGCGCCCGGCGTCCAGCGAGGCACCCATCAGGACGTGCAGGTCGACCGGCGGCATGGCCCGGCCCATCCGTTCCGCGGCGCCCGCCACCGCCGACCGCGCCCGCTCCCCGGTCTCCGGGGGAGCGTCCCCGTGAGGGACGGCGGCCAGCAGCTCGGCACCCGCCTCGCTGCCCGTGCGCACCACGAAACGGTGCCCGTCCTCGTCGATCAGCTCGGTCAGCGCCAGGTCGTAGCCCGGGCCGGCGGCCGGCCCCGCACCCATGGAGACGCAGAAGCAGGTGGCGCCGGGCTCCGTGCACTCGGCGGCGATCAGCAGCGCGTCACGGCGCCGCCGCGCGTAGCCCGTGTCCTCGAAGTGCCCGCCGGTCAGTACCCGGTCCTGGACCGCGATGGCCCGCAGGTCACAGGGCCGCACCCCCAGGAAGGCGTACGAGCGGCCCGGCGGATCCTCCGCGGTGACGGTCATACCGCCGTCCGGGGTACGGTCGGCGCTCCAGAGCCTCTGGCGCGCGGGGTGCAGGAATGACTTCCACGACTGCGGGCCCGCGCTGTGCGCGAACGCGGCGCCGTCCTCGCGGCGCCGCAGCCGGTACTGCCCGGCCTCCAGTTCGGTGCCCCAGCCGAACGGCAGCTCGCCGGCCGACTCCAGCTCGGCCAGCACGATCGCGCCGTCCCTGACCGTCGGACCCACCACCGTGCGGCCCCGGGCGCGCAGCACCGCGACCAGGGCGTCGAGCCCTGCCACGTCCAGTACAGCGCTGTGCCGGCCGGTCTCTTCCATGGCTCCCCCTGGGGAGGTACGGGTCTGCCAACTCAAGCGTCGGGCACCGTCACGCCCCGCACCAATGGGCCACCCGGCCCAGCGGCGGGGCCGCCCGGGTCCCGCGGTGTCCCCTTCGGCCCACTGCGGGTACCCGGGAACGGGCTCATGGTCGGAGTAAGGACCACGGAAGGGGGCCGCCATGCCCTGGGAGACGATCCGCAAGGACAGCGCGCCGCGTGTTCCACCCAACCTCGACGACTACGAGAAGACCCGCGCGGGCTTCTCGTGGGACCGGGCGCGCGCCGACCTGTTCGGATCCCGCGGCGGGCAGGCGCCGAACATCGCGTACGAGGCGGTGGACCGGCACACCGAGTCCGGCCACGGCCGGGCCGTGGCGCTCCGCTGCGTCGCCCGCGACGACACCGTGACCACACTGACGTACGACGATCTCGCGCGCGCCACCAGCCGCTTCGCCAACGTGCTGCGCGCCCTCGGGCTCGGCCGCGGCGACCGGGTGTTCACCCTCCTCGGCCGCTGTCCCGAACTGTTCGTCACCGTCCTTGGCACCCTGAAGAACACCAGCGTCCTGTGCCCCCTCTTCTCCGCCTTCGGCCCCGACCCGGTGGAGCAGCGGATGCGGCTCGGCAACGCGCGCGTCCTGGTCACCACGGCCCCGCTGTACCGCCGCAAGGTCGCCGACCGCAGGCAGCGGCTCCCGGAGCTCACCCATGTGCTGATCGTCGGCCCGGGAGCCGACGACCTCCCCGGCACCCTCTCCTTCGACGCGCTCATGGACGCCACGGACGACACCTTCGGCGTCCCCGCCACCTCGCCCGAGGACATGGCGCTGCTCCACTTCACCAGCGGCACCACCGGCGCCCCCAAAGGCGCCGTCCACGTCCACGACGCGCTGATCGCCCACTACACGTCCGCCGCGTACGCCCTCGACCTGCACCCCGGGGACGTCTACTGGTGCACCGCCGACCCCGGCTGGGTCACCGGCATGTCGTACGGCGTCATCGCGCCCCTCGTACACGGCCTCACCGTCGTGGTCGACGAGGGCGAGTTCGACGCCCGGCGCTGGTACCGCATCCTCGCCGACCACAGGGTCACCGTCTGGTACACCGCCCCCACCGCGCTGCGCATGCTGATGCGCACCACCCCCCGGCAGGGCCCGCACGACCTCCCCGCGCAGTACGACCTGTCCGCACTGCGCTTCATCGCCTCCGTCGGCGAACCGCTGAACCCCGAGGCCGTGGTGTGGGGCCGGGACGTCCTGGGACTGCCCGTCCACGACAACTGGTGGCAGACCGAGACCGGCGCAATCATGATCGCCAACTACGCGGGCTGCGAGATCAGGCCCGGCTCCATGGGACGGCCGCTGCCCGGCATCGAGGCCACCGTGCTGGCACGGGGCGAGGACGGCCGCGCCGAGGTCACCGCCGACGGCCGCGTCACCGAGATCACCGAACCGGGCGCCGTGGGCGAACTGGCGCTCCTCCCCGGCTGGCCCTCGATGTTCCGCGGCTACCTGCACGACGACAGGCGGTACGCCGCCGCCTTCGCCGGCGGCTGGTACCTCACCGGCGACCTGGCCCGCAGGGACGCCGACGGCTGGTACTGGTTCGTCGGCCGCGCCGACGACGTCATCAAGTCCGCAGGCCACCTCGTCGGGCCGTTCGAGGTGGAGAGTGCCATGATGGAGCATCCCGCCGTCGCCGAGGCCGGGGTCATCGGACGCCCCGACCCGGTCGCGGGCGACATCATCAAGGCCTTCGTCTCGCTGCGCCCCGGCCACGAACCAACCCCCGAGACCGAACGCGAACTCCTCGCCTTCGCCCGGCGCAGGCTCGGACCCGCCGTGGCACCCCGCGAGATCGCCTTCGACCAGCACCTGCCCAAGACCCGCAGCGGCAAGGTGATGCGGCGGCTGCTGCGCGCCCGCGAGCTGGGCCTGCCCGAGGGCGACCTCTCCACGCTGGAGGGATCCGAATGACCACCACCCGCACCCCGAGCACCGGCGGCACCCCGAGCACCGGCCGCACCCCGAGGACCGGCCGCACCGCGAGGACCGTACGGCGCGCCGCCAAGGGCACCGACGCCCGCCACCACCAGGACCAGCTGTTCGCGATGCTCCGCATCCGCCGCTTCGAGGAACGCTGCGTCGAGCTGTACAGCGCCGCCAGGATCCGCGGCTTCGTGCACCTCTACATCGGTGAGGAGGCCGTGGCCGTCGGCGTCAACGACGCGCTCGGCCCGGACGACGCGGTGGTGTCCACCTACCGCGAGCACGGGCACGCGCTCGCCAGGGGACTCACCGCCGAATCCGTCATGGCCGAGATGTACGGCAAGGCCACCGGGTGCAGCCACGGCCGCGGCGGCTCCATGCACCTCTTCGACGCCGCCCTGCGCTTCTACGGCGGCAACGCCATCGTCGGCGGCGGACTCCCACTCGCCGCCGGCCTTGCCCTCGCCGACAAGATGGCCGGACGCAACCGTGTCACCTGCTGCTTCTTCGGGGACGGCGCCTTCGCCGAGGGCGAGTTCCACGAGACCGCCAACCTGGCCGCGCTGTGGGGACTGCCGCTGCTCCTGGCCTGCGAGAACAACCTCTACGCCATGGGCACGGCCATCGCCCGCGCCCAGGCGGAGACGGACCTGGCGCTGCGCGCCGCGTCGTACGGCATGGTCTCCAGGCCCGTCGACGGCATGGACGTCCGCGCCGTCGAACTGGCCGCGCGCCAGGCCGTCGAGGGCATCAGGGAGGGCACCGGCCCCCACTTCCTCGAACTGCGCACCTATCGCTACCGCGCCCACTCCATGTACGACCCCGACCGCTACCGCGACAAGACCGAGATCGAACGCTGGAAGGAACGCGACCCCATCGACCAGCTGGCCGCCCGCATGCGCGCCGAGGGAGAGCTCACCGACAGGATGCTCGCCGCCCTCGACGAGGAGGCGACCGCCGAGGTCGACCGGGCCGTCGAGGCCGCGGAGGCGGCCCCCGAGGAACCCGTCGGGACCCTGCTCCGCCATGTCACCAGTGGGCCGCCCGAAACGGCGCCGGGGCGGAACGCGCCGCGGGAGAGCGCACCCCGGGAGAGCACACAGCAGGCGAGCACACAGCAGGGAGTGAGCTGACCATGCCGCCGACGGCCAAAGTCCCGGACACCAAGGCACCCGGCCGCCAGGACCCGGGCGCCCAGGCCCCCGGCGCCCGCAAGACGACGTACCGGGAAGCGATGCGGGAAGCCCTGCGGGAGGCGCTGCGCACCGACGACCGCGTCTTCCTGATGGGGGAGGACGTCGGCAAGTACGGCGGCTGCTTCGGCGTCAGCCTGGGCCTGCTGGAGGAATTCGGACCGGAGCGGATCAGGGACACCCCGCTGTCCGAGTCCGCCTTCGTCGGCGCCGGCATCGGCGCCGCACTGGCGGGCCTGCGCCCGGTCGTCGAGATCATGACGGTCAACTTCAGCCTGCTCGCGCTGGACCAGATCCTGAACAACGCCGCCACCCTGCTGCACATGTCCGGCGGACAGCTGCCCGTCCCCCTCGTCATCCGCATGACCACGGGGGCAGGTCGCCAGCTCGCCGCCCAGCACTCCCACAGCCTGGAGGGCTGGTACGCCCACATCCCGGGCATCCGGGTGCTGGCGCCCGCCACCGTCGAGGACGCCAGGTACATGCTCGCGCCCGCGCTGGCCGACCCCGATCCCGTACTGATCTTCGAACACGGCAGCCTCTACAACGCCTCCGGCGAGCTTCCCGAGGAACCGGTCCCGCTCGCGCTGGACAGCGCGGCGATCCGGCGCCCCGGCGAGGACGTCTCCGTCATCACCTACGGCGGGTCGCTGCCGAAGGCGCTGGCCGCCGCCGACGAACTCGCCACGGCCGGCATCAGCGCCGAGGTCATCGACCTGCGGTCCCTGCGCCCGCTGGACGAGGCCACCATCGTGGACTCCGTGGCCCGCACCCACCGCGCGGTCGTCGTCGACGAGGCATGGCGCACCGGCAGCCTCGCCGCCGAGGTCTCCGCCCGCATCATGGAACGGGCCTTCTACGAGCTCGACGCCCCGGTGGAGCGGGTGTGCAGCGCGGAGGTCCCGATCCCGTACGCCCAAAGGCTCGAACAGGCCGCCCTTCCCCAGACCGAGGACATCGTGGCGGCCGCCCGGCGGGCGGTGGGCTGACATGGCCGAGTTCACGATGCCCTCGCTCGGCGCGGACATGGACGAGGGCGTCCTCCTGGAATGGCTCGTCCGTCCGGGTGACCGGATCGGCAAGGGCGAGCCGATCGCGGTCGTCGAGACGGCCAAGTCCACCATCGAGGTGGAGTGCTTCGACACGGGCCGCGTCGCCGACCTGCTGGTCGCCCCCGGCACCCGGGTGCCGGTCGGCACCCCCCTGGCCGTCATCGACACCACTCCCGCGCCCGCCGGGGCGCCGCGCGTGCCGCCGGTGCCGCCGGTGCCGCCGGGGCCGATGCGGCCGC
>NZ_JAAAXQ010000151.1 GCF_009916105.1 Streptomyces sp. GC420
CCTTGAGTTCGTTGGCCCAGGTCCTGGCGAACGATCGGGTGGCGGCCTTGGTTGCCGCGCCGGGCGCTCCGTAGGGACCCGCGCCCGGGGTGCCCGCGGGAGCGCCGTACGGTCCGCCGGGACCGGGCGGCGGGGGCGGGAACCAGGCGTTCTGCCCCTGCCCCTGCCCCGGGAACGGGGCGGCGGCGGGATCCGGGAAACCGTGCGGACCGGTGGGGACTTCCTGGAGACCGGCCCGCTGGTCCGCCGTCGAGCGGTAGTCGACCGCGCCCTGAGTCATGCGCATGTACGCCTCCTCGAGGGAGGCCTGGTGCGGGGACAGCTCCCACAGCCGCACGTCCGCCTCGTGAGCGAGGTCACTGATGCGCGGCAGCGGCAGCCCGGTGACCCGGAGGGCGCCGTCGGGCTCCGGCATCACCTGGCCGCCGGCCTCGGTGAGCGCGGCGCTCAGCTTCTCGCGCAGCTCGGGCTCGGTGGCCGGGGTCCGCACCCGGGCGAAATCCGCGGAGTTCGCGGAGATGAAGTCTTTGACACTCATGTCGGCGAGAAGCTGGCCGCGGCCGATGACGATCAAATGGTCGGCCGTCAGGGCCATCTCGCTCATCAGGTGCGAGGAGACGAAGACCGTGCGCCCCTCCGCCGCGAGTGCCTTCATCAGATTGCGCACCCAGAGGATGCCCTCCGGGTCCAGGCCGTTGACCGGCTCGTCGAAGAGGAGCACCTGGGGGTCGCCGAGCAGCGCGGCGGCGATGCCCAGCCGCTGGCCCATGCCGAGGGAGAAGCCCTTGGAGCGCTTCCGCGCGACGTCCTGGAGACCGACGACTCCGAGCACCTCGTCCACCCTGCGCGCCGGGATGCCGGACAGCTGGGCCAGCGACAGCAGGTGATTGCGGGCGCTGCGCCCGCCGTGCACGGCCTTCGCGTCGAGCAGGGCGCCGACATGACGGGGTGCGTTGGGCAGTCTGCGGAAGGGATGCCCGCCGACCGTGACATGGCCCGCGGTAGGCACGTCCAGTCCCAGGATCATCCGCATCGTGGTGGACTTGCCGGAACCGTTGGGACCCAGAAAGCCGGTCACGGCACCCGGCCGCACCTGGAACGACAGGTTGTAAACGGCCGTCTTGGCGCCGTAGCGCTTGGTCAGGCCGACTGCCTCGATCATGCTCCGCTCTCCGCCCCTCGACAGGCCCTCATCGGATCCGTCAGTTCGTCCGGGGCACACACGCCCCCGTGAGGGTTAGGAGGATATCCAGCGCTTGACGGTTCCTGCGTCCTCCGGAAGTCGCGGAAACTTCGTAGGTACGTACGACCAAGGAGTACGGGCAGGGGGCACGGGCCCGGGGAGCAGGCGCAGGAACAGGGCCCGTGGAGCGCGGCCCGTGGAGCGCGGAGCCGCGCCCGGACGCGTGTGTGCCCGGGCCACCACCTGGTGGCCCGGGCACACACGCGTCCGGGCGGTCCCGTCTCAGCGGGACCGGGGTTCCGGTGTCAGCGGTCCGGGGTCAGCGGGACTGCTGGGCCGGGACGCCGCGGGAGATGGGCTCGTCGTCGGCCGGGGAGCCGGCGGCGGCGACGGCGGCACCGGTCAGGGTGGCGAGCATCTCGCGGACGTTGGTCAGCTGCGCGTTGATCGAGTCGCGGCGGTTGGTGAGCGCCGCCAGCTCGCGCTCCGATTCGCTGCGGATCCGGTCGGCCTTGGCGTTGGCGTCCGCCACGATGTCCTCGGCCTGGCGCTGCGCGGTCTCCACGGTCTGGCGGGCGCGGCGCTCCGCGTCGGTGCGCAGCTTCTCCGCCTCCAGGCGCAGCTGCTCCGCGCGGTGCTCGATCTCCGCGAGCCGCTTCTCGGCCTTGGCCTGGCGGGAGGCGAGGTCGCGCTCGGACTGCTCACGCCGCTTGGCGAGGTTCGTCTCGAAGTCCGCGGCGGCCTGGGCGGCCTTGGCTCGGGTCTCCTCGAAGAGGGCGTCGGCCTCCTCGCGCTTGGACTGCGCGTCCTTCTGCGCGTCCTGACGCAGCTGCGACGCGTCGCTCTTGGCCTTCTCGACGATCCTTACGCCCTCGTCCTCGGCCTTCGCCTTCCGCTCCGAAGCGAACGACTCGGCGTCGTTGCGGACCTGCTGCGCGGCGGACTCGGCGAGCTCGCGGTGCTGCTCGGCGGCACGGCGGGCCTCCTCGCGCAGATCCTTCGCCTCCTCTTCGGCGAGGCGCAGGATCTTCTCGACGCGGGCACCGAGACCGGCGTACGACGGCTCGGCGTCGCCCACCTGGGCCTGGGCGTTCTGCGTCTCGAGGTGCAACTCCTCGATGCGCTTCTCGAGAGCGGTGATCCGAGCCAGAGCACTGTCACGGTCGGCGACGAGCTTCGTAATGCGGTCGTCCACCTGTCCGCGGTCGTAACCACGCCGCACGAGCTCGAAGCCGAAGGGGGAGGAAGTGTCGCTCATGGGGTTCCTGTCGAAAGAGACCGGTGAGGTGATAGGGAGAATCCTAGGGGGCGTAGCGGTGTGTCATCGAGCCGTTGCCGGTTTGGTATGGAGAATGTCCAACCTTTTGAGTGGCTAGCCGTCGGACTGCTTGCCACTCAAACGGGTTGCGCCCGCCGCCGCACCTGCTTTGACGCCGCCGTCCTTGCCACCCGCCGGTGACGGGGCCTCGAACGACTCCAGCGCCTCCAGGACGTCCTGGACGCGGGAGATCTCCGCCTGGATGTCCTCGCGCCGGCGCACCAGGACGTCCAGTTCGCGCTTGCCGTCGTCGACGAGCTTCTTGGCCTCCCGTTCGGCCTCCGCGCGCAGCCGCTCCGCCTCCCGCGTCAGCTCGGCCTTCTTCTGCTCGGCCTCCTTCAGCAGCTGCTCGGCCCTCTTGACCGCGGCGATGCGGACCTTGCTGGCCTCGCTGTTGGCGTCCGCCAGCAGCTCCTTCGACTTCGCGTGCGCCTCCGCGCGCTGCTCCTCCGCCGCCTTCACCAGCGCGTCGCAGCGCTCGCCCGCGGACTTCATGGCCTCCGCGGCCTCCCGGCGGGCCCGCGCGTGCAGTTCCTCGATCTCGCCGGTGATCCTGGCCCGCAGCTCCTCGGCCCTGTCCCTGATCGCCGTGGCGTCCCTGCGGGCACCGACCAGCAGCTCGTCCGCGTCGGTACGGGCCTTCTCCACCCGGGCATTGGCCTGCGCGGTCGCCTCCTTGACGAGCCGCTCCGCCTCCTTGCGGGCCGCGCCGACCATCGTGTCGGCCTGCTCCTCCGCGGCCGCGGTCGCCGCGACCGCCGCCTCCAGAGCCTCGTTGGTGAGCCGGTCCGCCTCGGCCGCCGCCTCCGAGATGAGCTTGTCGGCCTGCCGGGCCGCCTCCGAGCGGCGCTTGTTCGACGCCTCGCGGGCCTCGTCCATCAGCCGGTCGGCCTCCGCGCGGGCCTCGGACAGCGTCCGCTCCGCCGTCGCCGCGCCCTCGGCCTTGACCTTCGCCGCCTCGGTGCGGATCCGCTCCGCGGCCTGTTGCGCCGACCCCACGGCGTCCGCCGCCTCGGCCCGCAGCCGTTCGGCCTCGCCCTGGGCCTCGCCGAGGATCCGCTCGGCCTCCTCGATGGTCTCCGACGTGAGCCGGTCCGCCTCGGCGGCCGCCTCCGAGATGAGCTTGTCGGCCTGCTCCGCGGCGTCGGTACGCCGCTTCGCCGCGGCGTCGCGGGCCTCGTCCGCGACCTTCGCGGCCTCGGCGCGCAGCCGCTCCGCCTCGTTCCCCGCCTCGCCGACCAGGCGATCCGCCTGCGCGGCCGCCTCGGAACGGATCCGGTTGGCGTCCTCGCGCGCCTCGGCCCGGGTCCGTGCCGCGTCCTGCTCGCCGGCGGCCAGCGCGTCGGTCGCCTCGGTACGCAGCCGCTGCGCGTACTCCTGGGCATCCGACCGCACCCGCTCCGCCTCACCGACGGCCTCGCTCATCGTGCGCTCGGCCAGGGACTTCGCGGCGTCCAGTTCGGTCTGTGCCTCGCGCCTGACCCGGTTCGCGTCCTCGGAGGCACGCTCCCGCTCCGCGTACGCGTCGGCGCGGACCCGGTCCGCCTCCTCCTGCGCCTCGGTACGGGTGCGCTGCGCCGCGTGCTCCGCCGCGCTGCGCAGCCCCGCGATCTCCTGCTCCGCCTGCTCGTGCAGCCCGGCAACCGATTCCCGCACCTGCTGGGCGGTCTGCTCGGCGGCGGAGACCAGTTCCGTCGCCCTGCGGTCCGCCTCCTCGACCAGCCGCTGCGCCTCGGCCTGGGCCTCCGCCACCCGGGTCCTGGCGGCGGCCAGCAGCTCCTCGCTCTGCTCGCGGGCCCGCGTGCGCTCCTGGTGCGCCTCCTCGCGGGCCGCGCCAAGCAGCTCCTCGGCCTCGCGGCGGCGCCTGGCCGCCTCCTCCTGGGCCGCGGACAGCGCCTCGGCGGCCTCCGAGCCGATGCGCTCGGCGGCCGCGGTGGCCTCCGCGCGCACCCGGTCCGCGAGGTCCTGCGCCTCGGTGCGCAGCCGCTCCGCCTCCGTCGCCGCCTCGGTACGCAGCCGTACGGCGACGGCCTCGCCCTCGGCACGGGAGTGCGAGGCGTCCGCCGCGGCCTCGTCGCGCAGCCGGCCGGCCTCCGCCTCGGCCTGCTCCTGGAGGCTCCGCAGCCGCTCCGCGGACTCCGCCCGCTGCCGCTCGATCTCCGCAGCCGTCTCGCTGCGCAGCCGCTCGGCCTCCGCGCGGGCCTCGCGCAGCGCCTCCTCGGCGGCGTCGACCCGCTGCCGCGCCTCGTCGCGCAGCCGGACCAGGTCCTCGGCGGCCTCCGCCTTGCGCGCCTCGATGCCCCGCTCGGCGTCCTCGCGCAGGGTGAGGGACGCCGCCTCGGCCTCCGCCCTGGTCTGTTCCGCCTGGCCTTCCGCCTCGGCGCGCAGCTGCTCCGCCTCCGTGCGGGCGCGCTCCAGGGCGTCCTCCGCCTGCTTGCGCAGAGCCGTGGCACGCTCGATGGCCTCGGTGCGGATGCGCTGGCTCTCGGTCGTCGCGCTGGAGCGCAGCTCGTCGGCGTCGGCCTTGGCCTTGCCCAGCAGCTCCTCGGCGGTCTTCGCCGCCTCCTCGATCTGCTGGACGGCCTCCCGGCGCGCCTCGCTGCGGATCCGCTCGCCCTCGGCGACCGCCTCCGACCTGAGCTGCTCGGCCTCGCCGCGCAGCCGTCGGGCCTCCTCCTGGAGCTCGACCGTCTTGGCGCGGTACTCCTTGGTGTCGTCCTTGGCCGCGCCCTTGAGCTGCTCAGCGGTGTCGTGCGCCTGCTCGCGCAGCCGGTCGGCCTCGGCCTCCGCCTCCCGGCGGATCCGCTCGGCCTCCTCGGCGGCCGCCCTCGTCGTCGCCTTGGCGTCCTCCGAGGCCTTGTCCAGGACCTCCTCCGCCGTACGGGCCGCCTTGGCGAGCTGCGCGGCGACATCCTCGGCGGCCGCCCCGCGGGCCGTCTCCTCGGCCTCCGCGATCAGCCGCTCCGCCTGCGCCCTGGCGTCGGCGAGCGCCTGCTCCGCCTCCGCCTTGAGGGTTTCCGACTCCTTCGTGGCCTCGCCGACCAGCCGCGCGATCTCCGCCTTCGCCGTCCGCGCCCGCTGCTCGTTCAGCGACTCGGTCTCGGACAGCTGCTTGGCCGCCGCGTCCTTGGCCTCGGTCAGCAGCTTCTCGGCCTCGGCGCGGGCCTCGCGCAGCCGGGTCTCCGCCTCCTGCATCCGGGCCTCGGCGGCCCGGCTCAGCTCGGCGGCCTGCTGCCTGGCCTGGTCGGACTCGGAGACCGTGCTGGTGCGCAGCTGCTCGGCGTGGGCCGTGGCCTCCTGCGCCTGGGACGACGCGGCGTTCAGCAGCCGTTCGGCGTCGGTGCGGGCGCGCCGCAGGATCGCCTCGGCCTCCGTGCGGGCATGTTCTGCCTCGCTGCCGAGCCGCTGCCTTGCCTCGTCCGCCAGCCGCTGCGCCTCGGCGCGGGCCGCCGCGAGTGCCTGCTCGGCCTCGGCACGGGACTCCTCGAGGAGCCGCCTGGCCTGGGCCTCGGTGCGGGCGCGCAGCTGCTCGGCCCAGGCCACGTTCTCGTTGACGTGCGACTCGACGGTGCGCCGGCGCTCCGCCAGCTCCTCGTCGAGCTGCCGCCGCCTGGCGTTCGCCTCGGCGTGCAGCTCCGCCTGGAGCCTGGCCTGCTGCTCCGCGTGCTCCTGGAGGATCCGCTGATTCTGCGCGCGGGCCTCGCGCAGCTCGCGCTCCGCGTCCATCCGCAGCTGGTCGGCCTGCATCTGGGCGTTACGGAGCAACTGCTCGGCCTGGTAGCCGATGTCGGCCGCGTCGAAGGCCGGGCGGGACGCCAAAGTGCGGCGCGCCTCGTGGAGCTTGGCGCGCAGTACCTCGACCTGGTAGCCGAGGTCCTCGGCGTGCTGGACGGCCTTCTCCCGTTCGGTCTTCAGCCGCTCCATCTCGGCTTCGAACCGTGAGAGGTGGTCGTCAGCCTGGTGGCGTTCGTAGCCCCGCACTGCGCGGTCCCATCCGTCCCCTGGTCGCTTCTTCTCGGCCCGGTGCCGTGCGCACGCTGCGAACGGCACCCCCGGAGAATGGTGTCAGATCCACAGCGGGCATGGGTCACGCCCCCGAACCCGGCCCCCGCCCCGGAGACGCCACTCTACCGGCCGAGTTGTGCGGGGGTCAGTGCTCCGCGCTCTCGGCCGGTGCGGATGTGACCAGTTCGGTCAGGACGCCGTGGCAGTCCTTGGGGTGGAGGAAGGTGATCCGCGACCCCATGGAGCCGATGCGCGGCTCGTCGTACAGCACCCTTACGCCCTTGCCGCGGATGGCCTCGGAGTCACCGTCCACGTCGGCCGTGCCGAAGGCGATGTGGTGCACGCCCTCACCGTTCTTGGCCAGCCATTTGCCGACCGCGGAGTCCTCGCGGGTCGGCTCCAGGAGCTGGAGGTAGGAGGCACCGCCGTCGTCGGTGGAGTTGATCTTGAGCATGGCCTCACGGACACCCTGCTCCTCGTTGACCTCGCTGTGGAACACCTCGAAGCCGTACGTGGCACGGTAGAACTCAGCGGTCTTGTCGAGGTCGAAACAGGCGATCCCGATGTGGTCGATTCGCGTCAGCATCTTTCCAGTGCACCGTTGCCCGGCCGGTTGCGCAACGTGCGAGCGATCACACCTCCGTTCCGGTGACCCCGGGGGGACCCCTCAGTACATTGACGTAAACCCTCGTTCACTTCTCATCCAAGGGGCCGCGTCTCATGACGACGACGAACGGTTCAACCAGCTCAGTGATTGTCGCGGGCGCCCGGACGCCCATGGGCCGCCTGCTCGGCTCGCTCAAGTCCTTCAGCGGTGCCGACCTGGGCGGCTTCGCGATCAAGGCCGCCCTCGAGCGTGCGGGCATCGGCGGTGACCAGGTCCAGTACGTGATCATGGGGCAGGTGCTGCAGGCCGGGGCGGGGCAGATCCCGGCGCGCCAGGCCGCCGTCAAGGGCGGCATTCCCATGAACGTTCCCGCGCTCACCGTCAACAAGGTCTGTCTCTCCGGGCTCGACGCGATCGCGCTCGCCGACCAGCTGATCCGCGCCGGCGAGTTCGACATCATCGTCGCGGGCGGCCAGGAGTCCATGACGAACGCGCCGCACCTGCTGCCGAAGTCCCGTGAGGGCTACAAGTACGGCGCGGTGCAGGTGATCGACGCCATGGCGCACGACGGGCTCACCGACTCCTTCGAGGGCATCGCCATGGGCGAGTCCACGGAGAAGCACAACACCCGCCTCGGCCTCGGGCGCGCCGAGCAGGACGAGATCGCCGCCCTCTCCCACCAGCGGGCCGCGGCCGCCCAGAAGAACGGCGCCTTCGACGCCGAGATCGTCCCGGTGGAGATCCCGCAGCGCAAGGGCGACCCGGTCGTCTTCGCCAAGGACGAGGGCATCCGCCCCGAGACCACGGCGGAGTCCCTCGGCAAGCTGCGCCCGGCCTTCGCCAAGGACGGCACGATCACGGCCGGCACCTCCTCGCAGATCTCCGACGGTGCGGCGGCGGTCGTCGTGATGAGCAAGGCCAAGGCCCAGGAGCTCGGCCTGGAGTGGATCGCGGAGATCGGGGCGCACGGCAACGTGGCGGGCCCGGACAACTCGCTGCAGTCCCAGCCGTCGAACGCCATCGCGCACGCCCTCAAGAAGGAGGGCATCGGTGTGGAGGACCTCGACCTCATCGAGATCAACGAGGCCTTCGCCGCCGTCGCGGTCCAGTCGATGAAGGATCTGGGCGTTTCCACCGAAAAGGTGAACGTCAACGGCGGCGCGATCGCGCTCGGGCACCCGATCGGGATGTCCGGTGCCCGCCTCGTCCTGAGCCTCGCGCTGGAGCTGAAGCGGCGCGGCGGCGGGATCGGCGCGGCGGCGCTGTGCGGTGGCGGCGGCCAGGGCGACGCCCTGATCGTGCGCGTGCCCAAGGCGTAGCCGCAGGGCGCAGTCGCGGGGCGCAATCGCCTCTTGTGCGGTCATCCGAAGTGCGAGCGAACGGAGCAGTGATGGTGGACGTCCCCCAGCTGGTGGCCCAGGCCAGGGAAGGCCGGCCACGGGCCGTGGCCAGGCTGATCTCGCTGGTGGAGGGGGCGTCGCCACAACTGCGCGAGGTGATGGCGGCCCTCGCCCCGCTGACCGGCGGCGCGTACGTCGTCGGGCTCACCGGGTCACCCGGTGTCGGCAAGTCCACCTCGACGTCCGCGCTGGTGTCGGCGTACCGGAGGGCGGGGAAGCGGGTCGGTGTGCTCGCCGTCGACCCGTCCTCGCCGTTCTCCGGCGGGGCGCTGCTCGGTGACCGGGTCCGGATGTCCGAGCACGCCTCGGACCCGGGGGTGTACATCCGCTCCATGGCGACCCGCGGCCACCTCGGCGGGCTCGCCTGGGCTGCGCCGCAGGCCATCAGGGTGCTGGACGCCGCCGGCTGCGAGGTGATCCTCGTCGAGACGGTCGGCGTCGGCCAGTCCGAGGTGGAGATCGCCTCGCAGGCCGACACCTCGGTGGTGCTGCTCGCCCCCGGCATGGGCGACGGCATCCAGGCGGCCAAGGCCGGAATCCTGGAGATCGGCGACGTGTACGTCGTCAACAAGGCGGACCGGGACGGTGCCGACGCCACCGCCCGGGAGCTGAACCACATGCTGGGCCTGGGCGAGGCGCGCGGCCCGGGCGACTGGCGTCCGCCCATCGTCAAGACCGTCGCCGCTCGCGGTGAGGGAATAGACGAGGTGGTGGAGGCCCTGGAGAAGCACCGCGCCTGGATGGAGGAGCGGGGCGTGCTCGCGGAGCGCCGCCGGGCGCGGGCGGCGCGGGAGGTCGAGACGATCGCGGTCACGGCGCTGCGCGAACGCATCGGCGACCTGCACGGCGACCGGCACGTGGACGCGCTGGCCGAGAAGATCGTGGCCGGCGAGCTGGACCCGTACCGCGCGGCCGACGAGCTGGTGGCGAGCCTGACCGAGAGGTGACGTGCGGGGGGACGCCCTGCGGAATCCCTCCGCGGACCTCCCCGCGCCGTTCGTGCCCGGCCCCGCGGGCCCTTCCGCGGCGCCGGGCGCGTGTGCGCGGGCCCCGGCGGGCGCCCGGAGCCCGGACGCCGGTCCCGACCGGGGGCCCTGCCAGGCCCATGGCGGCCGCCGGCGAGTCCCCCGACGGGCCGCGTGCGGTGGGTGGGTGCGCGAACCCGCCGTGAGCCTGCGCCGCACGGCCCCGGCAGTGGCCGGGACGGGCCCGGGCATGCGGGGCCGTTTCCGTGAGCCTGCGCCGCGCCGCCGCGATCGCCGCCGTTCGGTCCCGGCAGCGGCCGGGTCGGGCCCGGCGAGTCCGGTGCGGGGGCCGGTTCCGGTGGCCCGCCTCGTCCTGTTCCGGCCCGGTCAGGGCGTGGCCGCCGTCGGTGCGCGGACGCCCGGGCGGCCCCGCGCTCCGGTTCTGACCGGGTGGTTTCGCCGGTTCCACGGCGTCCTGGCCCCGGCGGGTCCTGCGGTGGTGCGGCAGGCGGGTCGGCTCGAGGTTTCGGCACACTGGGGGCCCGGGGGCGACGGGCCGCCCGTCGCCTTGCCCGTGTGCGCGGCACGGCCCCGGGGCGTGCCGGCCCTCGTGGGCCGGTCCTGCTGTCAGTCGTCGTCGCCGTGCTCGTCGCCGTGCTCGTCGTCGTCCAGGTCGTCGTCCTGGTCGTCGGCCGCCGCGGCGGCGAGCCTGCCGGAGCCCGCGGCGACGGTCCACCCGCCGTTGGCGGTTGTGACCTCCCACGCGAGCCCGCGGCCGTCGTCGTCCAGGTCGACCGAGGTGACGGCGCCCTTGGCCGCGGCGGCCTCCGCAGCCTCCTTCGCGGTGACCCCGGCCTTCTCCGCCGCTGCGGCCTCGGCGCGGTCGTCGCCGTCCTCGGTCTCGGTGTGGCTGCCGAGCACCTTGCCGTCGCTCGTGCCGATCCGGACGCTGTGCCAGGTGCCGTCCGCGCCGAGGATGTCGACGTCCCAGAACGGCGCGCGGCCGTCGTCGTCCTCCAGGTCCGCCGAGACGGCGGTCCCGGAGACCTCGGCCAGCGCCGCGTCGATGGCTTCCGCCGCGCTGATTCCGGTGGGCGGGACCTCGGCAGCGTCGTCGTCCCGCCCGCCGTCGGCGGTGTTGCCTCGGTCGTCGCCGTGTCCGTCGTCGTCCCGGTCCGCGCCCCGGTCGTCGTCCGTCCGGACGCTCGACCCGCCGGCCCGCGCCCCGTCGTCGCCGGAGATGGCGACGGCGGTCGCGGTCGTACCGCCGATGACGGCGGCTGCGGCGATACCGGCGATGACGATGTTGCGCTTCATGGGGTTCCTCCCGGGTCGTTTCGGTGTCGGTCGGTCCTCGACGTACGCCAATGTGCGGGAGGCAAGCTGAAAGCAGCCTGAAGCGACCTGAAGCCGTCTTCAGGTTCTATTTGCGACCCTGGCTGCATGCGCTTGCTGATCGTGGAGGACGAGAGGCGACTCGCCCTGTCGCTGGCCGGGGGACTGACGGCCGAGGGCTTCGCCGTGGACGTGGTGCACGACGGGCCGGCGGGTCTGCACCGGGCGGGCGAGGGCGTGTACGACCTCGTCGTCCTCGACATCATGCTGCCCGGCATGAACGGGTACCGCGTCTGCGCGGCCCTGCGGGCCGCGGGCAACGACGTGCCGATCCTGATGCTGACCGCCAAGGACGGTGAGTACGACGAGGCGGAGGGACTGGACACCGGCGCGGACGACTACCTCACCAAGCCGTTCTCGTACGTCGTGCTGCTCGCCAGGATCAGGGCGCTGCTGCGCCGCCGCGGCGCGGCCGGTGCCTCGCCGGTGATCGAGGTGGGCCCGCTGCGGCTGGACACCGCGGCACGGCGGGTGCTGCGGGACGGCGAGGAGGTGGCGCTGACCGCCAAGGAGTTCGCGGTGCTCGAACAGCTCGCCGTGCGCGCCGGGGAGGTCGTCGGCAAGGCCGAGATCCTCGAGCACGTCTGGGACTTCGCGTACGACGGCGATCCGAACATCGTGGAGGTGTACGTCAGCGTGCTGCGCCGCAAGCTCGGGGCGCGGTTCATCCGGACGGTCCGCGGGGCCGGCTACCGGCTGGAGGGACGATGAGTCGGCCCTTCCGGTCCGTACGCTCCCGGGCGGCTCTCGGCGCCACCCTGGTCGTCGCGGTCGCGCTGGTCGCGGCGGGCGCGGCGGTGCTGCTGTCGCTGCGCGCGAATCTGGTCTCCCAGGCGGACTCGTCCGCCCAGTCCGCCGCCCGCGAACGCGCCGTGAACCTGGGGACGGGCCGCACGCTCGCCGAGCTCGGGCTCGGCGACGGCGAGGCCCACCCGGTGCAGGTCGTGGACGCGCGGGGGCGGCTGCTTGCGGCGAGCGAGGACCTGGAGCGGATCTCGGGCACCGGGGTGACGGCCGTGCGGCCGGTGGGTCCGGTGCCGCCGCCCGCCGCGGGCGACGACGACGGCGGCGACGGTCACGGCGGCGATGACCGCGGTGGTGACGGCAGCGGTGACGACGATGACGACGACGCGGCGGTCGCGGCCGGGGAGATCAGGGACGGCGGCGCGTACACCACGGGCTCCGCGACGGTCGACGGGGAGAGCGCCGACTACCGCTTCGCGAGCACGGAGGTGGAGACCGCGCGCTACGGCACCCTGACCGTGTACGCCGGGGCCCCGCTGGACGCGGAGCAGGAGGCCGTCTCGACCGCGACCACGGTGATGCTGATCGGCCTGCCGGCGCTGCTGGTCGTGGTCGGCGGTGTGACCTGGCTGGTCACCCGGCGGGCGCTGCGGCCGGTGGAGGGGATCAGGGCCGAGATGGCCGCGATCACGGCCTCCGAGGACCTGGGACGGCGGGTTCCGGAACCGGGTTCGGACGACGAGGTGGCCCGGCTGGCGCGGACGACCAATGAGACGCTTGCCGCGCTGGAGGCCTCGGTGGAGCGGCAGCGGCGGTTCGTCGCCGACGCCTCGCACGAGCTGCGCAGCCCGATCGCCTCCCTGCGCACCCAGTTGGAGGTCGGTGCGGCCCATCCGGAGCTGTTGGACGTGCCGGGGGCGGTCGCGGACACCGTACGGCTCCAGCAACTGGCCGCGGATCTGCTGTTGCTGGCCCGGCTGGACGCGGGGGAGCGGGCCGGCCGGGACCCGGTGGAGCTGGCATCGCTGGTGCGCGGGGAACTCGCCGCGCGCGCGGCGCGGGACGCCGTCCCGGTGGTCGCGAAATTTGAACAAGGTGTGAAAGTGGCCGGATCGCGCGGTCAGCTGACCCGGGTGCTCGGCAATCTTCTGGACAACGCGCAGCGGCATGCGCTGGAGAAGATCGAAGTTACGGTCGCAAAGGACGGAAGAGCCGCCGTGGTGCGGGTCGCGGACGATGGCGAGGGCGTGCCGGAGACGGAGCGTGAGCGGATTTTTGAACGCTTTGTCCGCCTCGACGACGCGCGCAGCCGGGATGACGGCGGCGCGGGCCTCGGCCTCGCCATCGCCCGGGATGTGGCCCAGCGGCACGGCGGAACGCTGGTGGTGCGTGAATCGGCGCGGGGTGGAGCGCTCTTCGAACTACGGCTGCCCGCTCTCTAGGGGGTGGCCGCGGGCAACTCAGGCACGGCCGCGCCGGCTGCGCAGGTGTTCGGCGACGGGCTCGAAGGACTTCTTGACCTCGGCGAGGGCCCCCGGCGGGATGAGGTCGATGAAGTGCCTGCGTACGGCCTCCACATGGTGGGGGGCGACGCGTTCCATGGTCTCCATGCCGGCCTCGGTCAGAACGGCGTACAGGCCACGCCGGTCGGACTCGCAGTTCTCCCGGCGCACCAGCCCCGCGTTCTCCATGCGGGTGATCTGGTGGGACAGCCGGCTCTTGGACTGCAGGGTGGCGGAGGCGAGATCGCTCATCCGCATGCGCCGGTCCTCGGATTCGGAGAGATTGACCAGGATTTCGTAGTCGTTGTAGGTCAGCCCGAAGGGCTGCAGGTCCTTCTCCAGTTGGTAGGTGAGCAGCTTGCTCACGTCGAGATAGGTACGCCAGGCGCACTGCTCTGTTTCGGTGAGCCAGCGGGTGGGGGTGGCCGTCTCAGTCTCCATATACCGATTCTACCTAAGAGGTTGAAAGGTGAACGAAATAGCGGAGTGTGACGCCTGGCACCACCCGCGCTGTTCGCAGGGGCGCACGCGTTCGACGTCACACTCCGCAGACTACCGCTCACAGCCCGAAGCGACGCTGGAGGTCTCCCAGCTGGCCGGGAAGACGCGGCATTGACTGTCCGGGCGATCCGTGCTGGCCGGGGCCATGGCCGCCCGGTACGCCCGGTTCGTGCGGTACGGCACCCGTCGCCTGCTCGGGCATCAGCAACTCGGTCGACTGCAGCAGCACCGTGCCCGCGCCGACGAACTCGAACTGGTGCTCCTCGCCCGAGGTGCCGCCGAGACCGGTCAACTGGCGCAGCCCGCCCATGACCCCCGTCATGTACCCGTGGTCGTAGTGGTGGCAGGGCGAGGGGCAGTCCGCCCATCCCACCAGCGCCTGCGGATCGACCCGCAGCGGGGGCTCCATGAACACCACCGGACCGTTGGAGGCGGCGACGAACTTCCCGGTGCCGATCAGGGTGAGGAAGCCCGGCACGATGGACTGCTTGAGCGCCAGCGAGGGCTGGTACGCCAGCAGGTTCCCGGAACGGATCGTCAGATTGCCGTTCTCCAGGTCGTACGAGTTCACGTCGAAGGCGCGGTCCGCGAGCAGCATCTTGCCCGAGCCCTCGGCGACGACCCAGTCGGACGCGTGCAGGGGCGAGTGGAAACTTGTGCGGACCAGCCGGTCCAGGCGCCCGTGGCCGATTCCGTTGAAGTCGATCTGCCCGTAGTAGGCGATCATCTTGCCCTTCTGCAGGAACCACTGGCTCCCCTTCAGCTCCACACAGAAGGTGTAGCTGTTGACGTTGTCGTCGGAGGGCAGGGAGTACGGGTCGAAGATCACAGGGGCGGTCACAGCTTCTCCTCCGAGGCCTGGACGTACACCGCGCCGTTCCCGGACAGCTCCAGCTGGAACGCCTCACCGGAACCGCGCCCCACCATGTCGCGCCAGCCGAGCGCGGTGGACAGCTTGTTGCGGACGTCGCCGTGGTGCGCCACATAGGCCTGCGGGTCGACGTGCACAGGACGCTGCGGGGTGATGGGCAGTTCGATCACTCCGCCGTGCGCCATGACGGCCACGGAGCCGTGGCCCTTGAGCGTCGTGGTGAACAGGCCCTGGCCGGTGACCTGGCCGCGGACCATGCCCATGACGCCGCCCTGGGAGCCCATGAACATCGTGCCCTGCTGGAGGGTCCCGTCGAAGGCCAGCAGCCGGTCCGCCTCCACGTACAGGGTCTCCCCGGTGAGGTTGATCACCTGGATGTGGTGGCCGCCGTGGCCGAACATCACCGTGCCGCTGCCCTCTACGGTCATCAGGGGCGTCGCCTCGTTCGCCACCCGGCGGCCGATCATGGACATCACGCCTCCCTGGCCGCCCTGCGCGTTCGGCGTGAAGGAGACATCGCCGCGGTAGGCGATCATGGCGCCGCGCTGGCTGAACATCTTCTGGCCCGGCGCGACCGTCGCCTCGACCATCTTGGAGTTGATCTCACGGAAGGGCATCTCAGACGTCCCCTCCGACGGTGTTGCGCTCGCTCGGCTGCACGTACACCAGGCCCTCGCCCTCGAAACGGATCTGGAAGGCCTCGCCGCCGCCCTCGCCCAGGAAGGTCCGGAACGTCACGCCGGACTGGAACTGCTGGCGGAGATCGCCCTGATGGGCGATATAGGCCCCGGGGTCCACGGAGAGCGGGTACTGCGCGGAGACCCGCAGCACCACCGCCGGTCCGTCGGACATGATCGCCGCCTGGCCGGTGCCCTCCACCGTCGTGGTGAACAGGCCGTTGCCCTGGGAGGCGCCGCGCAGACCGGTGAAACTCGTGCCGGTACGGAGCGCGGAGTCGGTGCACAGCAGGTTGCTGGACTCGACGTACAGCTTGTCGCCGTTCAATTGGACGAGGTTGATCTCGGAGGCGCGGTCCGCGAAGTAGCACGTACCGCTGCCGCTCGCCTCCATCATCACCATCTGCTCGCCGGTCAGCCGGCGCGTGACCATGCCTCGCACGCCCTCGCCGCCGCCGGACAATTTCTTGAAGGAGATCTGACCGTCGTAGGCGACCATGGAGCCGTTCTTCGCCTTGACGGCGTCCCCGGTCATCGTCACGGCCAGCACCTTGCTGCCTTGGAGTCGAAACTGAGCCACGTGGAGGACCGTATCCCGCCGGGGATGCTGCCAACAGGGACGTACGTATCGTTTCGACCCCGACCAGACCCTGATTCGGTAACCGGCGACGGTGACTGCCAGAATGAGCGGGCGCTTGTGCTTTCATTCACAAGATCGAGCGCTCCGACCATGCCCCCGACCGACGAGGTGCCCGTCCCCGTGGACATCAAGACCGCTTCCGCACTCCACCGACTCCGGCTGGTCTCCGCCCCGGAGGCCGTGTCCTTCCTGCTGCTGCTCGTCTGCTCGGTGCTCAAGCGCACCACGGATTTCAACGCCGTCCCGGTGATGGGCGCGCTGCACGGCCTGCTCTTCGTCCTGTACGCCGTCTTCTGGCTCGACGCCTGGAACCGGGCCAAGTGGCCGCTGAAGACCGCGGCCCTCTACTTCCTCCTCTCGGTCCTGCCGGCCGGCGGCTTCTTCGCCGAGCGCAGGCTCAAGCGTGAGGCCGAGGACTCGGTGATCGCGGCGCGCGCCCGCAAGGAAGACGTGGTCGGCGCGTGATCGTCGCCTTCTCCGTCACACCGCTGGGCGTCGGTGAGGACGTGGGGGAGTACGTAGCCGACGCGGTCCGCGTCGTCCGTGAGTCCGGACTGCCCAACCGTACGGACGCCATGTTCACGTCCCTCGAGGGCGAGTGGGACGAGGTCATGGACGTCGTCAGGCGCGCCGTCGCCGCGGTGGAGGCCCGCGCGCCGCGCGTCTCGCTCGTCCTGAAGGCCGACATCAGACCCGGCGTCACCGACGGCCTGACGTCGAAGGTCGCCACGGTGGAACGGCACCTCCTGGCCTAGCGGCCCGCCCCGCCACCCGGCTCCGTCGCCGGCCCTCGCGCCGGCCGGTGCCGGATCCGCGTACACCCTCGGACTCGACCGGTGGTTCGTGGACGCCGTGCCGGAGGAGCTGCGCGGGCGGGCGATGACCCTGATGACGGCGGGGCTGATGGCCGTCCAGGGTGTCGGCATGGCCCTCGCCGGACTGGTCGCGGAGTTCTTCGGGGCGTCCGCCGCGGCCACCGCCGCCGCGCTGACCGGCACCCTGTGCACCCTGCTGCTCGTCCGCGAGGCCCGTCGGACGCGGCGGCGGGACGGGACGGCGCGTACCGATGAGCGAGACGGGGCTGACCAGCATGTGACCGGCCGGTAAGGTCGAGGCGTGCCGAAGCCGCTCAGCCTTCCCTTCGACCCCATCGCGCGCGCCGACGAGCACTGGAAGCAGCGCTGGGGATCCGTGCCGTCCATGGCGGCCATCACCTCGGTCATGCGGGCCCAGCAGATCCTGCTCGCCGAGGTCGACGCGGTGGTCAAGCCGTACGGACTGACCTTCGCCCGTTACGAGGCGCTGGTGCTGCTCACCTTCTCCAAGGCCGGTGAGCTCCCGATGTCGAAGATCGGCGAGCGGCTCATGGTGCATCCGACCTCGGTCACCAACACCGTGGACCGCCTCGTCAGGTCCGGTTTCGTGGACAAGCGTCCCAATCCGAACGACGGCCGTGGAACACTCGCCTCCATCACCGACAAGGGGCGTGAGGTCGTCGAGGCCGCGACCCGGGACCTGATGGCGATGGACTTCGGCCTCGGCGTGTACGACGCCGAGGAGTGCGGGGAGATCTTCGCGATGCTCAGGCCCCTGCGGGTGGCCGCGGGCGACTTCGACGAGGGCTGAACGGGGCCGGGGAAGCGCCGCGGGGCGGGGC
>NZ_JAAAXQ010000152.1 GCF_009916105.1 Streptomyces sp. GC420
ATGGCGACGAGGTCGCGGATGGACTTGTAGGAGCCGTAACCGGAGCCCGCCATGCGGGAGATGGTCTCCTCCATCAGGGTTCCGCCGAGGTCGTTGGCGCCCGAGCGGAGCATCTCGGCGGCCCCGTCCGCGCCCAGCTTGACCCAGCTGGTCTGGATGTTGGGGATGTGGGGGTGCAGGAGCAGGCGGGCCATGGCCGTGACGGCGCGGTTGTCGCGGCTGGTGGGGCCCGGCCTTGCGATGCCCGCGAGGTAGACGGGCGCGTTGGTGTGGATGAAGGGCAGGGTCACGAACTCCGTGAAGCCGCCGGTCTCCTGCTGGATGCGGGCGAGGGTACGCAGGTGGCCGAGCCAGTGGCGGGGCTGGTCCACGTGGCCGTACATCATCGTGGACGAGGAGCGGATGCCGAGTTCGTGGGCGGTGGTGACGACCTCGATCCAGGTGGCGGTGGGGAGTTTGCCCTTGGTGAGGACCCAGCGCACCTCGTCGTCGAGGATCTCGGCGGCCGTGCCGGGGATGGAGTCGAGTCCTGCCTCCCCGGCGGCGGTGAGCCAGTCGCGGATCGACATGCCGGTGCGGGTGGCGCCGTTGACGACCTCCATCGGGGAGAAGGCGTGGACGTGCATGCCGGGGACGCGCTGCTTGACGGCGCGCGCGATGTCGAAGTAGGCGGTGCCGGGCAGGTCGGGGTGGATGCCGCCCTGCATGCAGACCTCCACGGCGCCGACGTCCCACGCCTGCTGGGCGCGGTCGGCGACCTGGTCCAGGGAGAGGGTGTAGGCGTCGGCGTCCGTGCGGCGCTGGGCGAAGGCGCAGAAGCGGCAGCCGGTGTAGCAGACGTTGGTGAAGTTGATGTTGCGGGTGACGATGTACGTCACCTCGTCGCCCACGGCCGATTTCCGCACGTCGTCGGCGGTCCGGCAGAGCGCGTCGAGGGCCGGGCCCTCGGCGTGCAGCAGGGCCAGGGCCTGCTCGTCGGTCAGCCGCTCCGGGTCGTCGGCGGCCACGGCGAGGGCTTCGCGGACGTCGGTGTCGATGCGCTCGGGCACCATGCCGGGCGCGGCCGCCTCGCGCAGCGCCTCCCAGTCTCCGTACACCTCGTCGAAGTCGTCGCGCCGGTCGCCGGTGCGGCCCTCGGTGTCGATGGTGCGGTGCAGGTCGGTGCGGCCGCTCGCGGTGAAGCCCTCGTCGGGCTCCTGCCAGGGCAGGCCGCGGGGCAGCGCTCCGGCGCGCGCCAGGCCGGTGGCGGGGTCGGCGAGCGCGGTGACGTGGGGCAGCAGCCGGGGGTCGAGCCAGGGTTCGCCGCGCTGGACGAACTCGGGGTAGACGCAGAGGCGTTCGCGCAGTTCGAAGCCTGCCTGCGCGGAGCGTTCGGCGAGCAGGTCGATCTGCGGCCAGGGGCGTTCGGGGTTGACGTGGTCCGGGGTCAGCGGGGAGACGCCGCCCCAGTCGTCGATGCCCGCGGCGATGAGCCGCCCGTACTCGTCGTCGACGAGGTTGGGCGGGGCCTGGAGGCAGGCGGCGGGGCCCATGATGTGGCGGGCCACGGCGACGGTGGCGACGAGGTCGTCGAGTTCGGCGTCGGGCATGCCGCGCATCGCCGTGTCCGGCTTGGCGCGGAAGTTCTGGATGATCAGTTCCTGGATGCCGTGGTAGGCGCGCGCGACGCGGCGCAGCGCGAACAGCGACTCGGCGCGTTCCTCGGGGGTCTCGCCGATGCCGATGAGCAGTCCGCTCGTGAACGGCACGGAGGAGCGGCCGGCGTCCTCGAGCACCCGCAGCCGCACGGCCGGTTCCTTGTCGGGCGAGCCGTGGTGCGGGCCGCCGGGCTCGCTCCACAGCCGCTCGGCGGTGGTCTCCAGCATCATGCCCATGGAGGGGGCGACGGGCTTGAGGCGCTGGAAGTCGGTCCAGGTCAGCACGCCCGGGTTGAGGTGGGGCAGCAGTCCGGTCTCCTCGAGGATGCGGACGGCCATGGCCCGTACGTACGCGATGGTGTCGTCGTAGCCGTGCGCGTCGAGCCATTCGCGGGCCTCGGGCCAGCGGTCCTCGGGTTTGTCGCCGAGGGTGATCAGGGCTTCCTTGCAGCCGAGTTCGGCGCCGCGGCGGGCGATGTCGAGGACCTCGTCGGGGGACATGAACATGCCGTGGCCGGCCCGGCGGAGCTTGCCGGGCACGGTGGCGAAGGTGCAGTAGTGGCACTTGTCGCGGCACAGCCGGGTGAGCGGGACGAAGACGCTCTTGGAGTAGGTGATGACGCCGGGCCGGCCGGCGGCCTCCAGCCCGGCGTCGCGGACCCGCGCGGCGGAGGTGGTGAGTTCGTCGAGGTCGGCGCCGCGCGCCCGGAGCAGGACGGCGGCCTCGGTGACGTCCAGGGCGACACCGTCACGGGCTCGTCTGAGGGCGCGGCGCATCGCGTTGGAGGTGGGTGCCGTCGGGCCTGCGTGCTCGGCGCTGCTCGTCATCCTCAGAGGATACGTAGGCCCCTGTCATCACATCAGGAGAGGTATCGCAGATCACACGCGCGTCCGCTTGCGCGGGCGCCCGTGCCTGCGCCCGGGGCGGCGGGCCGCACGCGGGATCCGTGCCCGGGGCGTGCGCGGGGCACGTACCGGCCGTGTACGGCGGCCGCCGCCGTCACAGGAACCGCTGGTAGTCGTCGAGCGTCCGCAGCACCTCGTCCTCCCCGCCGGGCGGCAGTTGCAGCACGACCTCGCGGATGCCGAGTTCGGCGTAGTGGGCCAGCTTCCCGGGGCTGGGCAGGACGGCGTACGGGACGACCTGGAGCTGGGCCGGGTCACGGCCGGCCTCTTCCCAGGCCGTGCGCAGCGGCGGCAGCGACCGGGTCAGGCCGCCGCCTCCGATGGGCAGCCAGCCGTCGGCGTACTCCGTGATGTGCGAGAAGAGTTTCGGGCCGGCGGCCCCGCCGACGAGGGTGCGCGGCCCGGTGACCGGGCCGCGCGGCTTCTGCACCGGCTTGGGGTGGGCATGGCTGGCCGCGACCGATCCGAACTCGCCCTCGTAGGCGGTGGGTTCGTCCGCCCACAGGGCGCGCATCAGGGCCATGCGGTCCCGGCCGAGTTCGCGGCGGGTGCGCCACTGGACGCCGTGGTCGGATGCCTCCTCGACGTTCCAGCCGAAGCCGAGGCCGAAGGTGAGGCGGCCGCCGGAGAGGTGGTCGAGGGTGGCGATCTGCTTGGCGAGGTCGATCGGGTCGTGCTGGGTGATCAGGGTGATGCCGGTGCCGAGGCCGAGCCGTTCGGTGACGGCGGCCGCCTGTCCGAGGGCGATGAACGGGTCGAGGGTGCGCCCGTACTCGCGGGGCAGTTCGCCGCCCGCCGGCCACGGGGTGACGCGGCTGACCGGGATGTGGGTGTGCTCCGGGAGGTAGAGCCCGGCGTACCCGCGCTCCTCCAGTTCGCGGGCGAGCCGCACAGGCGTGATCGTCTCGTCCGTCAGGAAGATCGTGACACCGATCCGCATGTTCCGGCACCTCCGTCGTCATCGTCGGACGGCGTCAACGTATCCGTTCCGTTCACTCCTCGGTAGGAGCCGTGCGGAAGGCCGTGTGCGTGGCGAGGAGTCCCCCGTCGACCCGCAGCGTCGTACCCGTGATCCAGGAGGCGTCGGTGGAGGCGAGGAAGGCGACGGCGGCGGCGATGTCCTCCGGTTCGCCGACCCGGCCCAGCGGGTAGACGTGTGAGCCGAGGTACTCCAGGGTCTTCTCGCGGCCGGCCCAGGCCGGAGTGCGGATGGTGCCCGGGGCGACGAGGTTGACGCGGACGCCGCGCGGCGCGGCCCGCCCGGCGAGGGTGCGGGTGAGGCTGGCCAGGCCGGCCTTGGCGGCGCTGTAGGCGTGGTTGCCGAAGTCCTGCTCGCCGTTGACGGAGCCGATGTTGACGACGGCGCCGCGGCCTCCTGCCGCCTCCAGGTACGGCAGCGCGGCCCGGGCGCAGCGGAAGGCTCCGGTCAGGGTGACGTCGAGGTCGTTCTCCCAGTCCTCGTCCGACTGGTCCTCGAAGCGCTCGGCGTCGGGGTGGCAGGCGTAGGCGTTGTTGACCAGTACGTCGAGCGCGCCGCCGAACAGTTCGGCGGCGCGCTCGACGGCCGCCTCCACGGAGGCCCGGTCCCGGACGTCGCACACGAACGGGTGCGCGCCGGTGAGCCCCGCGGCCGTGCGGGCGGCGCGGTCCGCGTCGACGTCGGTCACCAGCACCCGCGCGCCCTCGCCCGCGAGGCGGCGGGCGGTGGCGGCGCCGATGCCGCTGCCCGCGCCGGTGATCAGGACTCCGTATCCCTCGAATCGCCTCATGGCCGTGCACCGTAGCCCCCGGGCCGGGGGGCCGTACGGCGTTTCCGGCCGGCGGCCGGTCAGTCCGGGACGACCAGCGCGGGCGTCTGTTTCGTCAGCACCTCGCCGCGGAAGAAGGCGGGGCTGCGGCGCTGCATCGCCAGCATCAGGACCACGCCGAGGAGCAGCAGTCCGACGCCGATGACGAACACGGAGCCGACACCGAGGACGGACGAGCCGCTGCCGTAGGCGGGGTCCCACATGTCGTGCAGGGTCTGGCCGAAGACGGCGGTCAGCATCAGGCCGCCGAGCGCCGGGGCGATTCCCTTGACCAGCAGGTCGCGCACCGAGCGGCGCAGGTCGCGGCGGAAGTACCAGACGCAGGCGAAGGCCGTGATGGCGTAGTAGAAGCAGATCATCAGGCCCAGCGCGTAGATGGTGTCGACGAGGACGTTCTCGCTGAGCAGCGTCATGACCGTGTAGAAGACGCCGGTCGCGACGCCCGCCGCGACGGTGGCGCGGCCGGGGATCATGAAGCGGGGGTGGATCTTCGCGAAGGAGTCGGGCAGGGCCTTGTAGGCGCTCATGGCCAGCGCCGTGCGGGCGACGGGGATGAAGGTGGTCTGCAGGCTCGCGGCGGCGGAGGCGAGGACGGCGACGAAGAGGAGGATGCCGAGGCCGGAGCCCAGGATGGGATCGGCGAGCACGGCGAAGACGTTGTCGGCGGTGTCCGGGTTGCCGAGGCCGGTGCCCTCCTCGCCGATGCCGGCGTACATCTGCGCGGCGACGGCGACCATGAGGTACGAGGCGACGATCACGACGATGGCGAGCATCGCGGCACGGCCCGGCGTCTTGTGGCTGCCGACGCTCTCCTCGTTGACGGACAGGCAGGTGTCCCAGCCCCAGTAGATGAAGATCGACAGGGAGAGCCCGGCGGTGAAGGCGGCGAAGGACTCGACGCCGAAGGGATTCATCCAGGACCAGGAGAAGTCGAGGGAGCCCGCGACCTCGCCGGATCTGGCGACGGCCATGACGACGAACATCACGACGACCGCGAGCTGGAGCCCGACCAGGGCGTACTGCACCCACTTGGTGGCGGTGATGCCCCGGTAGCTGATCGCCGTGGCGACGGCCACGAAGACGAGAGTGGTGAGGATGTGGACGGCCTTGTTGCCGTCGAGGCCCGCGACCCCCTCGCTACCGGTGATCTCTCCCGCGGTGAGCCAGAAGAAGGAGGTGGCGACGCCCGCGAGGTTGGACAGCACGACGACGGTGGCGACGAGCAGACCCCAGCCGCACATCCAGCCGACACGCGGCCCGAATGCCTTCACCGACCAGGTGAAGGAGGTGCCGCAGTCCGGGACCGCCTTGTTCAGTTCCCGGTACGCGAAGGCGACGAGCAGCATCGGGAGGAAACCGGCGAGGAAGATCGCGGGCATCTGGAGGCCGACCTCGCCGACCGTGGGGCCGAGGGTCGCCGTGAGGCAGTAGACGGGTGCGACGGTCGAGACGCCGATCACCGCGCCGCCGACGAGGCCCACGGAGTTGCCGCTGAGCCCCTTGGACCGTACGCCGCCGTCGGCGGTCACTGTCCGTACCGTGTCTCCGGCCTGGGGCCGTGCTTCCACGTGAGTCATGCGAAGGACGGTAAATGCTGCTATTTCCGTATCTGGAACTCTGCACGCCGCACAGGTTTCCTTCAATCAGAGAGCACTCTGCCCGTACCCACCAGAGAATTCAAGGCAGACAAGCGTTCACGCCTGGAAAAGCACGACCTCGGGCGCGACTTCCGCGATACGAGAACCGCAACCGCACCCTAAATGTCCGGTTTCAAAATTTCCCGTGACGTTCGTCTCCGTTCGGCTCCTAGCCCTTCGTGCTCACCGTCCGTGTGTCGCGGCCCGAGCGCAGCACCTTCCCCGGCACCGCGCCGGTGACCTTGTCCTCCCGGATCGCCTCGACCCCGTTGACGCGCACGCTCACCACACCCAGCGCCCGCGAGTCCAGCCGCGGGCTGTCCCCCGGCAGGTCGTGCACCAGCCGGGCCGGCGCGGCCCCGACGCGCTCCGGGTCGAAGAGGACGAGATCGGCGTGGTACCCCTCCGCGACGCGGCCCCGGCCGCGCAGACCGAACAGCCGGGCCGGGTCGTCGGTCAGCATCCGTACGGCCTGCTCCAGGCTCGTCAGCCGCCGTCCGCGCAGGCAGTCGCCGATGAAGCGGGTGGTGTACGGCGCCCCGCACATCCGGTCCAGGTGCGCGCCCGCGTCGGAACCCCCCAGCATGACGTCCTCGTGCTCCCAGGTCCTGCGGCGCAGCTCCCACGACTCCGGGTCGTTGTCGGTGGGCATGGGCCACAGCACCGTACGGAGCTCGTCGGCGGCGCAGATCTCGACGAGGGTGGCGAAGGGGTCCTGCCCGCGCTCGGCGGCGATGTCGCGGACCACGCGGCCGCTGAGCCCCTCGTTGACCGCGCTGTAGGTGTCCCCGATGACGTACCGGCCGAAGTCCGCGAGCCGCCGGAAGACGCCCGCCCCCCTGCTGCCGGCGCGGCGCAGCAGCTCGGCGCGCACCGCGGGGTCGCGCAGCCGCGCGATGCGTTCGGGAACCGGCAGGCCGAGGACCTCCCCCCAGCCGGGGATCAGGTTCAGCGCGCAGAAGGTGCCCAGCGACATGTTCATCGGGGTGAGGATCGGCATGGTCAGTGCGACGATGCGGCCGCCGGCCCGCCGGGCGCGCTCGCTGGGGACCAGCTGGCGCGGCACGCGGTCGGGGACGGCCGCGTCGACGGTCAGGACGTTCCAGTTGAGCGGGCGGCCCGCGGCGGCCGTCATCCCGACGAGGAGGTCGATCTCCTCGTCGGCGAAGCGGTCCAGGCAGCCGGCGACGATCGCCTCCAGCTGGGTGCCCTCGTGCTCGCCGACGGCCCGTGACAGGGCGAGCAGTTCCCCGGGCCGCGCGTGCCGGGACGCGACCGGGTGCCCGTCCCCGTCGGAGTGGGTGGACGACTGGGTGGTGGACAGTCCCCAGGCCCCGGCGTCCATGGCCTCGTGCAGCAGCCGCAGCATCGCGCCGAGCTGCTCCTCGTCCGGCTGCCCGCCGATCGCGTCCGGGCCCATCACGTGGCGGCGCAGGGCGCAGTGGCCGACCATGAACCCGGCGTTGACGGCGATCCTCCCCTCCAGCGCGTCGAGGTACTCGCCGAAGCCGTGCCAGGTCCACGGCGCCCCCTCTTCGAGGGCGACCAGGGACATGCCCTCGACCTTGGACATCATCCGCCGGGTGTAGTCGGCGTCCTCGGGCCGCGCGGGGTTCAGCGGAGCGAGGGTGAAGCCGCAGTTGCCGCCCGCCACCGTGGTGACGCCGTGGTTGAGGGAGGGCGTCGCGTACGGGTCCCAGAACAGCTGGGCGTCGTAGTGCGTGTGGGGGTCGACGAAGCCGGGCGCGAGGACCAGGCCGTCGGCCTCCTCGCTGCTCGCGGCCTCCTCGGTGACGGTGCCCGGCCCGGCGATCACGGCGATGCGGCCGCCGCGCAGTCCGACGTCGGCGACGTACGAGGGGGCGCCCGTGCCGTCCACGACGGTCGCTCCGCGGATGAGGTGGTCCAGCATGACGTGCGGTCCCTTTCCGTGTGTGGTTCCGTCCGGCGCCCGGGCCGGCCGGGCCGCCCGTTCTGCCGTGCCGCCCGTTCTGCCGTGCCGCCCGTTCTGCCGTGGCGGCCGGGTCCGGCGGGGTCCGGCGGGGCGGCCCGGGTCGGCGGTTGCCTCCGCCCGTCTGCGCCGCGGACGCCATCGTCGGGGCGACCGGGGCGACCATGGGTGGCGCGGGTCGCGCGGGTCGCGGGAAGACGCCGCGCGAGGCGGGCCCGGCAGGGCCGGCGGGCCGGGATCCGCCGGCCCCGCCGCCGCGTCCCGCGCGGCTGCGTGGCTGCGTGGCGGCGCGGGCGTCAGGCGGTTCCGCCGGCCGCGGCCCGGCGGAACCGCGTCGTGCGGTGCACGGGATCGGTGTCGATCTTGGGTATGACGTGCTCGCCGACGAGTTCGATGGTGCGCAGCGTGTCCTCGTACGGGATGCCCGCGGGCAGCCCGAAGACCAGCTGGTCGGCGCCGGCCTGCTCCCAGCGCTTGCACTGCCGGAGCACCTCGTCCGGGTCGCCGCAGATCATCAGCTCCTCCGCGATGAGGAGTTCGACGATCTCCTCGTTGAACGGGGGCAGGGTCTCCGGCCAGACGGGGAAGCCCTCGGGGCGCGGGAAGGTGTCGTGGTAGCGGAAGACGAGGGACTGGAGGTAGTGGAGCCCGCCGCTCGCGGCGGTCCGTACCGCCTCCTCGTGCGTCTCGGCGCAGATCGCCGTCGTCGTCACCATCACGTTGTCGTTGACGAAGTCGCCGATGGGTTCGGCGTCCCGGATCGCCGTCTTGTACTGCTCCAGCACCCATTCCATGTCCGAGACCTTCTGCACGCTGAAGCCCAGCACACCGAGACCCTTGCGCGCCGCCATGGCGTAGGAGGGCGGGGAGCCGGCGGCGTACCACATGGCCGGGTGCGAGGCGCCGTACGGCTTGGGGAAGACCTTGCGGGGCGGCAGCGACCAGTGCTTGCCCCGGAAGCCCTCGTACTCCTCCTGGAGCCACATCTTGGGGAACTCGGCGATCGTCTCTTCCCAGATCTCCTTGGTGTGGTTCATGTCGGTGATGCCGGGGAGGAAGCCGAGGATCTCGTGCGAGCCCGCGCCGCGCCCGGTGCCGAACTCGAAGCGGCCCCTGGAGAGGTGGTCGAGCATGGCCACCTTCTCGGCGACCTTGACCGGGTGGTTGACCTGGGCGAGAGGGTTGAAGATCCCCGAGCCGAGGTGGATGCGGTCGGTGGCGTGGGCGAGGTAGCCGAGGTAGACGTCGCTGGCGGAGAGGTGGGAGTACTCCTCCAGGAAGTGGTGCTCCGAGGCCCAGGCGTACTTGAAGCCGGACCGGTCGGCGCGGACGACGTAGTCGATCTCCTCCATGAGCACCTTGTGCTCCGCCTCCGGGTCGGTTTCGGCCCGCTTGCCCACATAGCCCTGTACGAAGAGACCGAATTCCAAGGCGGCTCACCCTTCCCCGGATCGCAATCTGACGATGCGTCAGACTCTCGCACCGCGACCCCGCGGCGTCAATGGCGCACGGCGATAGATCTGACATACCGTCAGTTCTGCTCCCGGAGGGACAGGACTCCCGCTTCCGTCTCCTCAGCCCAGGCTGACGCCGGCCAGCCAGCCGCCGTCCACCACGAAGGGCTGGCCGGTGATGTACGAGGAGTCGGCCGAGGTGAGGAAGAGCGCGAGCGCGGCCACCTCCTCCGGCCTGCCGATCCGGCCCAGCGGCACGATCCTGCGGTACAGCTCCTCGACGGCCGCCGCGGTCTCCGGGGTGTCCAGGGCGGGATCGAGGGCCGCCGCGCTCGTCATGGGAGTGTCGACGGCGCCCGGACACATCGCGTTGACCCTGATCCCGTGCGGCGCCAGCTCCAGCGCCGCGACCCGCGTCATCCCGACTATGGCCGCCTTGGTGGCGGCGTAGGAGGTCAGCAGCGTCATTCCGGACAGCGCGGTGTAGGAGGCGGTGTTGACGATGGTGCCGCCGCCCGCCGCCCTGATCCCGGGGGCGCAGGCCCTCATGCCGAGGAAGACCCCGACCTGGTTGACCCGGACGACCTCGAGGAACTCCTCCAGCGGGGTGCTGACCAGCTCGTTGAAGCGCAGGATCCCGGCGTTGTTGACCAGGCCGTCGACCTTGCCGCCGAAGTTCTCCTCGGCGGCGGCGACGGCCGCGGACCAGTCCTCCTCGCGGCTCACGTCGAGGCGGACGTACTTCGCGACGTCCTCGCCCAGTTCCTTCGCCAGGGCCTCGCCCCGGTCGTCGAGCACGTCACCGAGCAGCACCCGCGCCCCCTCGGCCACGAACAGCCTGGCCTCCTGCTCACCCTGCCCGCGCGCGGCCCCGGTGATGACGACGACGCGTCCGTCCAGCTTGCCCATCAGCGAACTCCCTGGGATCGAGGTTGAGTGGTGCGGACGAGCCGTGCGCCGAAGGCCCGCCTCCGGGCCCCTGCCCTCGGCCCGGGTCCCTGCCCTCGGCCCGGGTCACGGAGGGCGGCGGCGCTACCGGTCGAGGTGGGGGGCGACCTCGGCGGCGAAGGCCGTCATCTGGTCGGCGAGTTCGGTGCGGCTGCGGCTGCGGAACCGCACCTGGATCTGGTGCACGCCCATGGCGCCGTACGCGCGCAGCGACTCGGCGATCGCCTCCGGCTTGCCCGACAGGGTCCGGTGCCCGACGTCCCAGGCCGGTTCGCCGACGTACAGCGGCTCGGTGATCGCCCCGATGTCGGCGGGGTCCTCGATCCCGGCGGCGGCCCTGAGCTCACGGAAGCGGGCGATCTGCGCGGGGAGCCGCTCGCGCGGGTCGCCCTGCGGGAGCCAGCCGTCGCCGCGGGTCGCGGCCCTGCGTACCGCGGCGGGCGAGGAGCCGCCGACCCAGAGGGGAACCCGCGACTGTGCGGGCCGCGGCTTCTGGCCGAGTCCCGAGAAGCGGAACAACCGCCCCTCGAACTCGGGGAACTCGTCCGGGCCCAGGGCCGCCCTCAGCGCGTCGACCGTCTCGTCCAGCACCCGCCCGCGGCCGTCGAAGTCCACTCCCAGCAGGTCGAACTCCTCGCGCACATGCCCGGCCCCGACGCCCAGGATCAGCCTCCCCGCGCTCAGACGGTCCAGCGTGGCGTACTGCTTGGCGGTGAGCAGCGGGTGCCGCAGACCGACGACGGCGACGTGGCTGAGCAGCCGGACCCGCTCGGTCACCCCGGCCAGGAAGGAGAGTGTGGAGACGGGGTCGTACCACACGGTGCTCATGGCGCCGGCCAGCCGCCGGGGGATGGCGACGTGGTCGCACGCGGCGATGTAGAAGAAGCCGCAGCGGTCGGCCGTGCGGGCGATCTCGGCGAGATCGACCGCAGTGGCGGTCCGCTCCCACTCCTCGGTGTAGAGGGTGCTTCCCGACTGCACGGGCAGCTGCATCCCGTACACGAGCCTGCCTTCGGGCACCAATCGCGCCATGGGACGCACCCCCTCGTATCCGAGCTGCCTGACGGTTCGTCACGCAACGTGCGGCAACCATCGTGATAGCTGACGCTCCATCAGACAAGGGCCCGGTTCCGTGCGCCGGTACGCCGTGACGCCCCGGGGCGGCGCCGGGCACGGGAGCCGGCCGCGGGAGCCGGCCGGCCGCGCGCGCCACGGCGTCCCCGCCCCGTGGCGGACGCACCCCCGGCGGACGCGCCCCGTGGCGGACGCGCCCCCGCCCGTGTCTCACCGCGCCGAGGGCTCCCACAGCCCCTCGGGGGTGAGGCCCAGCAGCTCGATCGCGTTGCCCCGCACGATCCGCTCCACCACGTCCTGCGCCAGGTGGCCCATCTGCGCCTCGCCGACCTCCCTGGACTTGGGCCAGGTGGAGTCGGAGTGCGGGTAGTCCGTCTCGTACAGGACGTTGCCGACGCCTATGGAATCGAGGTTGCGCAGACCGAAGGCGTCGTCGAAGAAGCAGCCGTACACGTGCTCGGCGAAGAGCTCGGAGGGCGGGCGGTGCACCTTGTCGGCGACCCCTCCCCAGCCGCGGTTCTCCTCCCAGACGACGTCCGCGCGCTCCAGGATGTAGGGGATCCAGCCGATCTGGCCCTCGGCGTACATCACCCTCAGATTCGGGAAGCGCTCGAACTTGCCGCTCATCAGCCAGTCGACCATCGAGAAGCAGCAGTTCGCGAAGGTGATCGCCGACCCGACGGCGGGCGGGGCGTCGGCCGAGGTGGAGGGCATCCGGGACGAGGAGCCGATGTGCATGGCGACGACCGTGCCGGTCTCGTCGCAGGCCCGCAGGAACGGGTCCCAGTCGTCGGTGTGGATGGACGGCAGACCCAGGTTGGGCGGGATCTCGCTGAAGCAGACGGCGCGCACGCCGCGCGCGGCGTTCCGGCGCACCTCCGCGGCGGCCAGCTCCGCGTCCCACAGGGGGATGATCGTCAACGGTACGAGCCGGCCCATGGCCTGCGGCCCGCACCACTCCTCCACCATCCAGTCGTTGTAGGCGCGCACCCCGAGCAGCGCGAGTTCGCGGTCCTTCGCCTCGGTGAAGGTCTGGCCGCAGAAGCGCGGGAAGGTGGGGAAGCAGAGGGCCGACTGCACGTGATTGACGTCCATGTCGGCCAGCCGGTCGGGCACCGACCAGGACCCCGGCCGCATCTGCTCGTACGTGATGACTTCGAGCCTGATCTCGTCGCGGTCGTAGCCGACCGCGGTGTCCAGCCGGGTGAGCGGGCGGTGCAGGTCCTCGTACACCCACCAGTCGCCGACCGGGCCCTCGTCGCCGGGCACGCCCATGACGGGGGCGAACTTTCCGCCCAGGAAGGTCATTTCCTTCAGCGGGGCGCGGACGATGCGCGGACCGGTGTCGCGGTACCTCGACGGGAGCCGGTCCCGCCAGACGTGGGGGGGCTCGACCGTGTGGTCGTCCACCGAGATGATCCTGGGGAAGGTCTCCATACGCCTCACGGTAGCGCCGATCTGACGGTTCGTCAGGTAGCTGTCGGGTCGCGCTGCGCGCCAACCGGTCCCGGCAGGTGTGAAGTTTGTGCGGAGATCCCTGCGTGCCGCATGTGTGGAGCGTGCCTGAGGCAGCCTCCGGATGCTGACGCGCCCACCGCTCACAGGGCACACTGGCCTGTGCAAGCGTGCGCGGGGAGGCAGGGGCAGGCGAGGGGGATCGATGGACGTCGCACCAGGGGCACCGGAGCAGCGCGGACCCGAGGGATCCGGGGAGGCCCACCCCGAACTGCGCTTCTCCGTACTCGGGCCGGTCCGCGCCTGGCGCGACGGCGAGCCGGTGCCGACCGGTTCCCCGCAGCAGAAGGCGCTGCTCGCCGCCCTGCTCCTGCGAGACGGCCGCACTGCCACGGCCGCAGAGCTGATCGACGCGCTGTGGGGCGAGGAGCCGCCCTCCCGCGCCCTGGCGGCGGTACGGACGTACGCCTCCCGGATGCGCAAGTCGCTCGGCCCCGAGGCGCTGACCAGCGAGGCGGGCGGCTATGCCGTGCGCGTCGCCGAGGGCGCCCTGGACCTCACGGTCGCCGAACAGCTGGCGGCCGAGGGCGAGAAGGCCAGGAGCTCCGGGGACCTGTGCGCCGCCCGCGCCCTGCTGGGCAAGTCGCTCGGACTGTGGGACGGCGAACCGCTGGCCGGTGTGCCCGGCCCGTACGCCGAGGCACAGCGGGCCCGGCTGGAGGAGTGGCGCCTCCAGCTCCTCGAAGCGCGGCTGGACATGGACCTGGAGGTCGGCTGCCACGCGGAGGCGGTCTCCGAGCTCACCGCGCTGACCGCCGCACACCCCCTGCGGGAGCGGCTGCGCGAGCTGCTGATGCTCGCGCTGTACCGCAGCGGGCGGCAGGCCGAGGCGCTCGCCGTGTACGCCGACACCCGGCGGCTGCTGGCCGACGAACTCGGCGTCGACCCGCGCCCGGAGATGTCCCGGCTCCAGCAGCGCATCCTGCGCGCCGACCCCGGCCTCGCCGAGCCCCTCGCCCCGGAGCAGGGCGACCAGCCGGCCCCGCGGGTCAGGCCCGCGCAGCTCCCGGCGACCGTGCCGGACTTCACCGGCCGCGCCGCGTTCGTGCGCGACCTCGGCGAACGGCTCGCCACCGCCGGGGGCGGCGTGATGACCATCTCGGCGCTGGCGGGCATCGGCGGCGTCGGCAAGACGACGCTGGCCGTGCACGTCGCGCACGCCGCCCGGCCGCACTTCCCGGACGGGCAGCTCTACGCCGACCTTCAGGGCACGGGGGCACGCGCCGCCGAACCCGAGGCCGTGCTCGGGGCGTTCCTGCGGGCGCTCGGCACCGCCGACTCGGCCATCCCGGACTCCCTGGAGGAACGCGCCGGGCTCTACCGCTCGCTGCTGGACGGCCGCCGGCTGCTGGTCCTGCTCGACAACGCGCGCGACGCCGCCCAGGTGCGGCCGCTGCTGCCCGGCACGGCCGGTTGCGCGGCCCTGATCACCAGCCGGACCCGCATGCTCGGGCTGGCCGGGGCGCACCTGGTGGACCTGGACGTCATGTCGCCGGACGAGGCGCTCCAGCTCTTCACCAGGATCGTCGGCGAGGAGCGGGTCTCCGGGGAACGCGAGGCCGCGCTCGACGTCGTCGGCGCCTGCGGTTTCCTGCCCCTGGCCATCCGTATCGCCGCGTCCCGGCTGGCCGCGCGCCGCACCTGGACGGTCTCCGTCCTCGCCGGCAAGCTCGCCGACGAGCGGCGCCGCCTGGACGAACTCCAGGCAGGCGACCTCGCGGTCAAGGCAACCTTCGAACTCGGCTACGGCCAGCTCGAACCCCAGCAGGCCCGCGCGTTCCGGCTGCTGGGGCTGGCCGACGGCCCCGACATCTCCCTCGCCGCGGCCGCCGCCCTGCTGGACCTCGATTCCCAGGAGGCCGAGGACCTCCTCGAATCCCTCGTCGACGCCTCCCTCCTGGAGTCCGCCGCACCCGGCCGCTACCGCTTCCACGACCTCCTGCGCCTCTACGCCCGCTCCTGCGCCGGCGTCACCCATGCCGACGGCCAGGGACGGGACGAGGAACCGCGGCAGGCCCAGGGACGCGACGAGCGCGAGGCCGCGCTGTCGCGGCTGCTGGACTTCTACCTCGCCACCGCGGCAGCCGTGTACGCCATCGAGCGGCCCCAGGACCGGCTGGTCGACCACCTGGAGCCCACCCGCCACGCCGGGCTGTCCTTCCCCGACCGCCACCGCGCCCAGGACTGGCTGTACGCCGAGGCCAACTGCCTCCTCGCCTGCGTGCGCGCCTCGCTCGACGGTGCCGGACTGCGGCGCGCGGTCGACCTGCTCTGGGCCGCCAAGGACCTCGCCGAGTCGGGGGCCAACTCCCGGGAGTACGAGACGGCGGCGGTCGCGGCACGGGACGCGGCGCGGGCCGCGGGCGACGCCCGGGCGGAGGGCCGCGCCAGGACGGCGCTCACCAACGTCCACCTCGTGGCCGGGCGCTTCACGGAGGCCGAGGAGGAGGCCAGCCACGCGATGCTGCTGGCCCGTCAGGCGGCCGACCCGGTGACCAGCTGCTGGGCGCCCAACGACCGGGGCATCATCGCGCTCTACCAGAACCGGAACGCCGACGGCGAGAAGTACTTCGAGGAGGCGATCGCCAACTTCCGCGCGACGGACAACCCCGCGGGCGAGGCGAGCGCCCTGTGCAACCTCTCGCGCACCCACCTCGCCATGGGGAACACCTCGAGCGCGATCCGGCTCGCGCAGCAGGGCACCGCCATCTACGACGGCCTCGGGCACTCGCTGCGGGGCGCCAACGGACGCTATGCGCTGGGGCTCGCGCTCACCCGCGCCGGCCTGCACACCGATGCGGTGCAGCGGCTCAACGAGGCCCTCGACGTCTTCCGCGACAGCAGGCAGCGCCTCTGGGAGGGCATGACCGTCTTCCGAATCGCGGAGATCCACCTCGCGCGGCAGCAGCCGGCACGCGCCGCCGCGCTGGCCGAGCAGTCGCTCGCCGTGCTGCGCGGCATCGGGGGCGCGTGGCGGCGCGGGAACGTCCTGACCGTCCTCGGCAAGGCCCTGAGCGCCATCGGGCAGACCGGCCGCGCCCAGGCCTGCTGGCGCGAGGCGCTCACCATCTACGAGGAGCTCGACTCGCCGGAGGCGGCCGAGGTGCGGACCCTGCTCACTCCCGTCGCCGCCGCCTGAGCGGGCCGGCCGGCCGGTCGTTCATCGTTCGTTTATCACAGTTCGCCATTCTCTGGGTGTCGATCCGTCGCGTCGGGGGGCAGGCGGGTCGGTCCGGGTCTGATGCATCTAAGGTGAACGGCCCGGAGAACAATGCCCGTCCGGCGGTCCTCGGGGGAGTCGCCGGGCGGGCTTCGCCACCACACGAGGAGTTGCAGCCATGAGCACGGACAAGACCGACCCCGTCGTGAAACCCCTGGACAACCACGTGACGGGCACCGGGGACGGCACGGCCACCACCCAGGACAACCACGTGACGGACACCGAGACCGTCAGCAAGACGGACGACAACCACGTCACGACGGAGCCGGCCGGCTAGGGCGTTTTTCGAAAGTAGCGTCGTCCGGCCGCACGGCGGGGCTGGGGGCGTCTGGTGCGTGCGATCGCGAGGCGCCCTCCCGTGCCCGGAGGGCCACGGGGGAGCGTGCCGGGCGTCCCCAGCCGGACGGGACTCTCGAAACACGCCCGAGGACCGGTCAGCCGGTCCCGGTCGACCGGGACCGGTCACGCACGACGGGGGACGGCGGCCGCGGTGGCTCGGAGGGGGAGCCACCGCGGCCGCCGTATGCCCTCAGTTCGCGTTTGAGGACCTTGCCGCTCGCGTTCCTCGGGAGCCCGGCAACGAACTCCACCCGCCGCGGCACCTTGTAGTTCGCCATTTCGCGGCGCGCCCAGGCGATCAGGTCGTCGGCGGTCGCGGTGGCGCCGGGGCGGCGTACGACGTAGGCCTGCGCGACCTCGCCGAGGCGGGGGTCGGGGACTCCCACGACGGCCACGTCGGCGACGTCGGGGTGGAGGCCCAGGAGTTGTTCGATCTCGGCCGGGTAGGCGTTGAAGCCGCCGACGATGAACATGTCCTTGATCCGGTCGGTGATGCGGAGGTTGCCCGCCGTGTCGAGGACGCCCACGTCGCCGGTGCGCAGCCAGCCGTCGTCCGTGAAGGCCCGCGCGGTCTCCTCGGGGTCCTCGAAGTAGCCGGACATGACGTTGTGCCCCCGCACCAGCACCTCGCCGGGCTCCCCGGGCGCGGCGTCGACCCGGACCTCGGTGCCGGGTATCGCGCGGCCGGAGGTGGTGGCGACGACCTCGGGCGGATCGTCGCGGCGGCACATGGTGACGATGCCGCTCGCCTCCGAGAGCCCGTACGCCGTCAGGACGGTGGCGACGCCCAGCTCGGCGCGCAGCCTCTCCACCAGCCGGAGCGGGACGACGGCGGCGCCGGTCACCACCAGCCGGAGGGCCGAGAGGTCGTACGAGGAGCGGGCCGGATGGTCCAGCAGCGACTGGTGGAGGGT
>NZ_JAAAXQ010000153.1 GCF_009916105.1 Streptomyces sp. GC420
GCCGGGTCCGGGCCCGGCCGTCCGGGGTGCCACCGGGCCGGCCGCCGGAGGGCACGAGGAGGAGGTCGGCGGCGCGGCCGAGGGTGGGGAACACGGCCACGACCACGGCGACGAGGGCTTCGCCGCCCCCCCCACGTCTGGCGCCGGGGTGGCGGCGGCGGAGCGGCGGTGGAGCGCTCAGCCGCCCGCCGGCCCACCCCGCGAGGGTCTCCGGTCGCTACCGGGACCGGCCGCGCGGGTGGCCGGGGCCCCTCCCGGACGCGGGGCCGGGCGGACGGTCAGTCAGTGCCCGGGCCGGGGGCCGGGCTGTTTCGGGGGCCGCTTGCCGGACGTCTCCACGGCCCGGTCCCCGGGCCCGGTCCCCGGCTTGGCCCCGCGCCTGTGCGTCGGCGTGCCCGAGCCGGTGTCCGGGCCGTCCGTCGCACTCCTCGGCAGGGCGGGCGGCTTCCACGACTTCAGCGGCCGCGCGCCCTTGTCGGGACGCACCGCGCCCAGCACCGGGTGGGACGCGAGAGGGGAGGCCTTGACTTCGGCGCCGGGGCGCGGGGCATGCGCGAGCACGCCGGCGCCGACGTAGAGGCCGACATGGACGGTCCGGGACAAGTACACGACGACATCGCCCGGTCGCAGTTCGTCCAGCGGCACACGGGGCAGTCCGGCCCACTGTTCCTGGCTGGTGCGCGGGATCTTCCGGCCCGCGTGCAGCCAGGCCCGCCGGGGGAGGTCCGGGCAGTCGGAGGCGTCCGGCCCTTCGGCATCCCGCTGGCAGGGTTTGCCGAGCTGCCCGACGGCGTACTCGACGGCCGGCGCGCCCTGCCGTGACGGCGCCGTGCCGGTCGCACCCGCCGTGCCGGTCGTACCCGCGGGGCCCTTGGGGGCCGCCGTGCCGGGCGCACCGGGCGCTCCCGCCGTGCCCTTGGGGGCCGCCGGCGCCGAGGGGGACGGCGAGGCAGCCCGCGTCCGGCCGGGTTCGAGTTCCCGCAGCCGGTCGAGCTGCCGCGGTGTGAGGGCGGCCAGCAGTTCCTCCACCTCGCGCAGCCGGCTGTTCACCGTGTCGCGCAGCCTCTTCCGCTCGGCGGTGAGGAACTGCTGCTTGTCGAGGGCCTTGCGGCTCCGGGTGGCGAGGGTGTCGGCATCCTTCTCGCCCCGCCGGAGCCGGGCGATGGCCGCGGCATGCCCGGCGGCCGCGCGCTGGAGGACGTGGCCCTGTTCGAGAGCGCGCTGCGGATCGTCGGCGAGCAGCAGCCGCACGTACGCCGAGATGCCGGTGGTGCCCCGGTACTGCTGCCTGGCCAGCAGGCCCGCGGCGGTTCGTCTGCGGTGCAGCGAGACCCGGGTGGCGGCGAGCCGGCGGCCGAGCCGTTCGGCCTCGGCCCGCTGCCTCCTGAGCCTGACCTCGGTCGCGTTGTACTCCTCGGTGGCCTCTCCGGCCCGCCGGTACAACTCCCGCAGATCGGTGAGCAGGTCCGCGACCGAGTGCCCGCCCGACGCCGGTACCGCGGGTGCCGCCGGTGCGGGCGGTGCCGCGCCTTCCCCCGGCTCCGCAGGTTCCGCGCGGGCGGCGGTCAGGGGGAGCAGCGCGGTGAGCGCCGCCGCGAGCGCCACCGTACGGACCGCGCCGCGCCGCAGCATTTCTGACATCCGGTCACCTCCGCCACCGACGGTGGCACGGGCCGGAGCAGGGCGCCTGACGAGAGGTCAGACCGGGGCAACGGGGTCACTCTTCCGGCCGGGAGGCGGGTCCGGGCGGCTGCGGTTTCGACCAGGGCCACCGCAGGGTGCGGCGTGGGCGCCCCTCCGGACGGTACTCGTACTTCCAGCCCTTGATCAGCCCCAGCCGCTTGCCGTAGCCGGCGGGGACCCGTTCGTAGGCGTGGACGGTGGGCGGGCCACCGCCGTCGTCCGGGACCGGAACCTCGTACCACTTGGGCGGGTGTCCGGTCGGGCCGAGCAGCACCGGCAGGACGCGCCCGTCGAGCGGGCCGCCGGTGAAGGGGGTGTTCTCGCTTTTCACGGAGTCCTCCGAGGATGCCCCGGCCTTCGGGCCGGGGAGAACCGGACTCCTGCGGAGCAGGGCCGGGAAAGGTGGATCGTCGTCGGCGCGATGCGCCGTCCGCCGCCTCGGCGTCGCGTTCGCCCTCCGCCCGCTCGATGCCCGTCCGGGCGGGTCCGGCCCCGGCCGGTGCCGGCGGCACAAGACCCGCGGGAGCACCGCTCCAGGAGGCAGCCCGAGCCGGGAATCCCCTCCCTTCGGGGGAGGGGAGCAGTCAAAGCAGGTGCCCGGCGTCGCCGACCACGGGCAGGATGCGGCGGGCCAGCAGCCCGGCGGGGCCGTCCGCCGGCTCGACGGCGAGGGCCGTCCGCAGGACCTGCGCGGTCTGCGGGTCGCCGGCCGCCGTCGCCGTCAGCAGGGCGATGAAGTGGTCGAGCAGCCAGTCGCGCAGCTCGGGCAGCGGCGGCCGCTTGCCCTCGTCGAGCCAGATGAGGGAGGCGGCCTCCACGGCCGCGATCCAGGTCCGCACGGTCATCCGCAGCCGCAGCCCCGGCTCGGTGACGTCCATGTGCAGCAGGATCTGCTCGGCGGCGTCCCTGCGGACCTCGTCCACTATCGCGCTGGTGCGGGAGGTCTCGGCGACGCTGCCGCCCTGGAGCAGCGCGCTGAATCCGGCGTCGTGCTCGTCGACGAAGGCGAGATAGCGGTCGAGGGCACGCGAGAGCCGGGTGGTGAGCGGACCCTCGCGGGGTTCGGCGAAGCACGACTCCAGCTCGTCGGCCGCGCTGCGCAGCGCGGCCTCGTACAACTGCTGCTTGCCGCCGGGGAAGTAGCGGTACACCAGCGGGCGGGAGACCTCCGCGGCGGTCGCCACGTCGTCGAGCGAGACCTCCTCCGGCGCGCGCTGGGCGAACAGCGACAGTGCGGCGTCGAGGAGTTGCGTGCGCCGTTCCTCGACGCTGAGCCGTCGGTACGCACGAGTCGTCCGGGTCGTCGTGCCGGTCGTCGCTGCAGCCGGAGTCATGCCCGCAGGGTAACCCGCATCTCCGCATATCCGGACTTCAGCCCGGTCTCGTACGGTTGTCGGCGCCGCGCGTGGCACGGCGCGGGGGACCGGCCCCGGTGCGGGGCCGGGTGCCGATCCCGGTGCCGGTGCCGGTGCCGTGCCCGGCGCCGTGGGGGGCGCCGGGCACGCGGAGTTCAGGCCAGCAGCCCGGACTGTCGCCACAGTTTCCGTCCGACGCCCTGGAGCACGCCGATGTCGTCGAAGAAGTCCGTCAGCCGCCTGGCGCCGCTCTGCATGACCTCGCGGCGGTGACCGCTCGCCTTGACCTGGGCGACGGCCTCCCGGCGGTCGAGGCCGACGTTCGCGTACACCTGCGGGTTGACGAAGCAGACGGAGAAGACGCGGGCGGCCTCGCCGCAGCTGAGCCGGGTCAGTTCCTTCTCCCAGCGCGGTGCTGTCACCATCTGGCGGCGCAACTCCTCCCGGGCGTAACGGACGTGGCGGGCCTCCTCCACGACGTGGATACGGGTGACGCCGCGCACCAGGGTCTGGATGCGCTCGTCGGGGAAGGTAAGCCGCTGCATCCAGTCCAGGATCTCCTCGCCCAGCAGGGTCGCGGCGAAGGAACCGGGCGTGGTGGAGACGGTCTTCAGGACGCGGGCGAGGTTGTGGTAGAAGCGCGGCACCGGGTAGGCGGGGGTGCCGCCCCTCTGGATCAGGCGGGCGAACATCATCGAGTGCCGGCACTCGTCGGCGATCTCGGTGAGGGCGTACCGCACATGGTTGCTGGTGATCGACTTGTCGTAGATGTGCCGCACGAGCAGCTGCATCAGGATGATCTCGAACCAGATGCCCAGCGAGGCGAGGGACGCGGCCTCGTGCCTGGCCAGGTCGAACCGCTGCTCCTCGGACATCTTCCGCCACATCGGGGTGTCGTAGAGCGAGACCAGCTCGGGCGGCCAGAACCACTTTCCGTCCTCGATGGGCGCGTCCCAGTCGAGCTCCTTGTCGGGATCGAAGGAGTGCTTGGCGGAGGACTCGAGGAGCCGTGCGGCAACCTGCTCGCGGTCCTTGAGCAGGCCGAGCGCGTCGCGCAGTGTCCCGGCGTCGGTGGTCGTTGTACCCGTCATGCCCTTATGAGACTGCCTGTCAGCAAGCTCGTCAATCCCTTGTGCGCGACTTGTTGACCCGGCGTCTACTTGCGTGTGAGCCTGCCCAAGTACCCGGCCCCTCACGGGAGGAGAGGCGTCAGTGTCGACGCACGAGCTGTACGAGATGGGCCCCGTGGACCCGCTGTGGCAGGTACCGGCGAGCGGCTCGGCCCGCTTCCGCTGGGACTACGACGACGGCCGCGAGCGGCTTCTGGCGCTCTATGCCAAGGGGAAGGACAAGCAGTGGGACGGCGCCACGCGCATCGACTGGGACCTGGAGGTCGACCCCTGCGACCCGCTCGGCACCCCGGACGAGGCGCTGAGTCTCTACGGCACCCGCCACTGGGCGAGGATGAACGACCGGGACAAGGGTGAGCTCCGACGGCACTACACCGCCTGGCAGTTCAGCCAGTTCCTGCACGGCGAGCAGGGCGCGATGATCTGCGCCGCCCGGATCGTGGAATCCGTCCCCGACCTCGACGCCAAGTTCTACTCCGCCACCCAGACCATGGACGAGGCCCGGCACGCCGAGATCTACGCCCGCTTCCTGCACGACAAGATCGGCATGCTCTACCCGATCAACGACAACCTCCAGTCGCTGCTCGGCGACACCCTGCGCGACTCCCGCTGGGACATGCCGTACCTCGGCATGCAGGTCCTCATCGAAGGGCTCGCACTCGCCGCCTTCGGCATGATCCGCGACACCACGGACAAGCCGCTGCCCAAGCAGATCCTCGCGTACGTCATGCAGGACGAGGCCCGGCACGTCGCCTTCGGCCGGATGGCGCTGCGCGACTACTACAAGCAGCTCTCCGACGCCGAACTGCGCGAGCGCGAGGAGTTCGTCATCGAGGGCTGCTACCTGATGCGCGACCGGCTGCGCGGGGTCGAGGTCCTGGAGAACTACGGGATCCCGAAGGCCGAGGCGGAGGAGCTTTCCGAGCAGTCGGAGTTCCTGCACCTCTTCCGCAAGCTGCTGTTCAGCCGGATCGTGCCCTGCGTCAAGGACATCGGCCTGTGGGGGGAACGGCTGCAGAAGGCGTACCTGGACATGGGTGTCTTCGACCTCGGCGACTCCAACCTGGACCTGCTGATGTCGCAGGACGAGGAGATCGCGGAACGGCTGGACGCGGAACGGTTCGCGGCGGAGGAACAGGCGCGGGTGGCGGAGGTGGCGGAGGCGATCGAGGCGGGCGCCGACGGCGGTGCCTGACAGCGGCGGTGCCTGACGGCGGCGGTGCCCGGACACGGACCGTGCCGGGCCCCGCCGCCCGGTCCCGCCGGCCCCGGGTCCCGCCGCCCGGGGGCCGGGGTCAGACCGCCGCGGACGGCGGCGGGAAGGACGTCCTCAGCGTGAAGGCGTGCGGCGTCGGTCCGTTGGCGCGCAGGTGCAGCAGCCGCTCCTCGGCGTCGGCGACGGTGGGACGCACTCCGGCAGGGACCCACCACAGGGTGGTGAAGGCCTCCGACAGGCGCTCGAACCACTCCCGGCGCCGCGCCATCAGCTCCCGGTGCAGGCCCTGGTACATGAAAGCGGTCAGTGCGTTGGTGTCGCGCCACACCGACATGTTCACGATGAGCCACTCGTCGCCGAAGAACGGTATGTCGGTGGCGTTCCCGGAGTCGTTCTGGAGCCGCCACACGAAGCCGTCCGACGTGTCGGCGGCGGCGTTGACGGGGTCGAGGCCCTCGACGAAATCCTTCAGCTGGGGCGAGTCCAAGGGCGCTTTGAGACGGGCTATGTTGACCTGGGCGAGTTCGTGCGCGGCAGACATAGGGGCACGATAGCCCGAGGATCCGTCTGTCTCGCGAGTGCCTCTCGGACCGAGACGAGTGGTGCCCGAGCGCCGTGCGCACCGGCCATGTGTCACCCCGTTGGGCGGTCGCACCGGACGATTCCGACCGGAATGCTCACCGCCGCGCCGCGGGCCGACCCGCCGCAGCCCGTTCTCGTGCCGTCCGCCGTCCGCCGGAGTCCGCGCGTACTGGCCGGGAAGCGGCCGGGGCACCCGCCCTCCGCTTGCCTCTGCGGCACCGCGCCTGTTCCCATGGCAAGGGTTGATGGCTGCTCGCCGGGGGAGTGTGCACGAGGTTGGGCTCGCTCGATCGTGTGCTGGTCTGCTTGCGGGCTTGCGGTGTGCCGGGCTGTTCCGGCTGCGGTGATCGTGCGGTCCGGGACGCCGGGTACGGCGCATGGGGCACCCTCAGCGTTTGCTGGGGGAGTGCGGGGCCCCCGTTCCACCGGAGTGATGGTCCGGGGCCTTCCCGTCGCCTCCGGCCGTATCCGTCCGGCCGCGTCGTGAGGGAACCGGCCTCCCGGGACCGGACCGCGGACGGGATCCGCGTCGCCGCCCCGGGCCGAGTGCGTCGGGGACCAGTGCGCTCAAGACCGTTCGGGGCGTGCGGCTGAACGGGATCACTCCTGCTCGGTCTTAAGGAACGGTGATACGGATGACCGCACTGCGGATCACACCGAGGACGAGGTACGGGGAGCACAGCCTTTACGTGAGCCTGCCCGACGGCAGGACCGTGGCCTGGTACGACCGGGAGAGCGGCCGGGTGAGCCTGCTGTACGACGAGTACCGCGAGGCCGTGCTCGAGGCGCTCGCGCCGCACTCCGCCGGCGCGCGGCTCACGGTCACGGAGCCCGCCGTGCCGACGGCCGCCGATCTCGCGAGGCTCAGCCTGCATCCCGACGACGACCTGGCACCCAACCGGCCCGGGGAGGCGCTGTACGAGGAGGCCGGGCGGGAGCGGCAGGCCGCGGGACGGCTGGCGCGGCGGGTGCTGGGGCGGCCGGACCCGGTGCGGCGGGCCCAGGAGGAACTGGGCGCACAGCAGCGGGTCGGCGACGAACTGGACGCGGCGGAGGGCGCCGGCTGGCGGGTCCTGCATTCGGTGCCGCTGCCCGGCGGCACCCGGATCCACCACCTCCTCGTCGGACCCGGCGGCGTCCTCACCGTCCGCTCGGAGCCGATGCGGGGTCTGCGGGTGCGCGCCGAAGAGGACATGGTGTTCCCCCACCGCGGGGATCCGCGCCCCTGTGTCCGCCTCGCCAGGCAGGAGGCGGAACGCGCCCGGCACGCCCTGGCCGTCGACGTCCGCCCGGTGCTGGTCCTGGTCGGTGCCACCGGCCTCGAGGCCGGTGCGGCCGCGCACGACGTCCGCGTGCTGACCGACGCCGGGCTGCCGCTCCTCATCGCTCTGGGCGGTCTCCTCAAGCCGGCCGACGTCGAGACCGTCCACGCGAGGGCGCGCAACCGGCACAGCTGGCTCCGGGTCTGAGCCGCGGGCCGTGGGCGGGTGAGGCCGGGGCTCATGCCGTCCTGTCCTGCGGCAGCCTCAGCCGCAGCACCTTCGTCGTGGGGTTGCGCATGGTGAGCTGTTCGACCTCGGCGGCCAGCGGCGGGTCCACGGACTGGTACTCGATGTCGCCGAGCCCCCACGCCCTCGCCGAGGCCCTGCTGGTGACGGTCACGGTGCGCAGCGCCGCGGCGGCCTCGGCGCGCAGGGCCGGGGTGAGCGGGCTGGACACCACCGGCGCGTCCTCGGCGGGCAGGGCCAGGACCAGGGCGCGCGGGGCTGCGGACGCGCCGGTGTAGCCGATGACCGCCGCGTCGAGCGGGGCGGAGTGCCGCAGCTTCAGCCAGTCGCGGCGGCCGGCCTGGTAGCCGCGGTCCAGACGCTTGATCACCAGGCCCTCGACGCCGATCCCGGGCAGCGATTCGTACCAGGCCTCGGCCTCCTCCGGGTCCGTGGTCATGGGCACCGGCTGGAGCGGCGGGCCGACCGGCTTCAGCACCGCCAGCAACGCCGAGCGGCGCATCTCGTACGGCAGCAGCCGCAGATCGGTGTCCTCGGCGGCCAGCAGGTCGAAGGCCGCGTACGAGGCGGGCAGCCGGCGGGCGAGCGCGGCGGCCCTGGCGGAGGTGGCGTTGGCGCGTTGCTGCACGGCCGCGAAGTCGAGGCGCCCGCCGACCCACACCACGACCTCGCCGTCCAGGACCGTACCAGGGGGCAGGCGTTCCGCGGCCACCGCCAGATCCGGGAAGGACCTGGTGACGGTGCGGCCCGAGCGCGCCTGGAGCACGACGTCCGCGTCGCGCCGGAAGACGACAAGCCGGTGCCCGTCGAACTTCGGCTCGTAGGCCCACCCGGGACCGTGCGGGAAGGTGTCCACGGAACGGGCCAGGGCGACCTTGACCGGAGGTCTCACGGCAGTGCCCCGGGGTGTTCGGGTCCGATGAGCGGCGCCATCAGGTCGCCGTGGCGCCGCAGCCGGTCGGGGACGTCCCCGACCAGGAAGACCAGCTGCCCCGGCTCCGCGCAGCCGGCGACCTCCTCCCAGGTCACCGGCGTGGAGACGGCGGGTTCCGGACGGGCGCGCGGGGTGTAGGCGGTGGCGGTCGTCTTCGCGGCGGAGTTCTGGCTCCAGTCGACGAAGACCTTCCCCGGCCGCAGGTCCCGTCTCATGCGGTGCAGTGCCAGGTCGGGCATGGCCCGCTCGGCCTCGACGGCCAGTGCCTTCGCGTACGCGGAGACCTTGCCGGAGGGCGCGGGCTCCAGCGCGGCCAGCAGGTGCAGGCCCTTGCTGCCGGAGGTCTTCGCGTACGCCACGAGGCCGTCCGCCGCCAGCCGCTCGCGCAGCCAGCGGGCCACGACCGCGCACTCGACGACCGTGGCGGGCGGGCCGGGATCGAGGTCGAAGACCATCCGGTCGGCGAGCGCGGGGCGGTCCGCCTCCCACTGGGGGGTGTGGAACTCGACGACGAGGTTCGCGGCCCACATCAGGGTCGCCAGATCGTCGACGAGCACCTGGCGGCCCGTGCTCTCCGCCGAGCGGGGGACCTTCACCGTCCTTACCCAGGACGGAGTACCGGGCGGCGGGTTCTTGGTGAAGAACAACTGGCCGTCGGGGCCGTCCGGATAGCGCAGGAACGACACCGGGCGGCCGCGCAGGTGCGCCAGCAGCGGCTCCGCGGCGAGCGCGCAGTAGTGCAGCAGTTCGCCCTTGGTGGTCCCGGTGGCGGGATACAGCACCTTGTCCAGGTTGCTCAGCGCGAGGCGCCGCCCCTCCACCTCGGTGATCGGCGACATACGATGAGAGTCCCATGAAAGGTGCAAATGATGCGTTCTATCTGGAATGGGACGATCTCCTTCGGGCTGGTCAGTATCCCGATCAAGATCTTCAACGCCACCGAGACCCACGCGGTCTCCTTCCGGCAGATCCATACCGCCGACGGCGGCCGGATCCGCTACAAGAAGGTCTGCGAGCTGGACGAGGAAGAGGTCCCGTCCTCCGAGATCGGCAAGGCGTACGAGGACGCGGACGGCACCGTCGTGCCGATCACCGACGAGGACCTGGCGGCGCTGCCGCTGCCCACGGCCAAGACCGTCGAGATCGTCGCGTTCGTGCCCGAGAGCAGCATCGACCCCCTCCAGGTGGACAAGGCCTACTACCTCCAGGCGAACGGTGTGCCCGCCGCCAAGCCCTACACGCTGCTGCGCGAGGCTCTCAGGAACGGCAAGCGCGTCGCCCTCGCCAAGTTCGCGCTGCGCGGTCGTGAACGCCTGGGCATGCTGCGGGTCGTCGACGAGGCGATCGCCATGCACGCGCTGCTCTGGCCCGACGAGATGCGCGCCCCCTCCGGCGTCGCCCCGGAGGGCAAGGTGACCGTGCGCGACGCCGAACTCGACCTGGCGGACGCCCTGATGGACACGCTCGGCGAAGTCGACATGGACGAGCTGCACGACGACTACCGGGAGGCGCTGGAGGAGCTGATCACCGCCAAGGCGGCGGGCGCGATGCCCGAGGCCCCGGAGGGACCGGCCGAGGCGGGCGGGCAGGTCATCGACCTGATGGCCGCGCTGGAGAGCAGCGTCAGGGCCGCACGGGCCTCCCGCGGCGGCGGCGAGGCGGCGGCGGAGGTCACCCGGCTGTCCACCCGCGAGCGGGCGGCGGCCGGGAAGAAGGGGACGGCGCGCACGCCCAAGGCCCCGGAGGGCAAGAAGTCCACCGGCGGCGGAGCCGCGAAGAGGACCGCCCCGGCACGGAAGAGCACCTCGCGGGCGGGGGCGGACGGCGGCGACGGCGGCAAGGCCAACGGCAAGAAGAGCGCGGCGGCCAAGAAGACCGCCGCGAAGCGGAGCGCGGGCAAGACGGCCTCGGCCGCGTCGGGCGGGAAGACTCCGGCGAAGAAGTCCTCGCAGGGCAGACGCGCCTCCGCCTGACCCGCGGCGCGTGACCGCCTCCGTCTGACCCGCGGCGCGTGACCCGGGCCGTGTGACCGCCTCCGTCTGACCCGCGGCGCGTGACCCGGGCCGTGTGACCGCCTCCGTCTGACCCGCGGCGCGTGACCCGGGCCGTGTGACCGCCTCCGTCTGACTGCGCTGCCGCCGGGCCGCTGCGCGGGTCCGCCGACAGCGCAAGTGCCGCCACGGTGGGGCGGCAGCCCTCGGACGTCGGCTTCGCCGGCACGGTGGCTCCGCGCCGCAGGCGGACGACGTACGGGTCGGTGCCGCGGGCGGTGCGTGGCTGGCACCGGCCGGCGGAACTCAGAAGCGGAGGGCGGCGGCGATGTGGTCCATGCCCTCGATCGTTCCGTCGGGGACGAAGCGGACCTCCGCGCCGGTGTCGAGGCAGCGCTCGATGATGTCGTCCACCATGTCCTCGATCGCGTCCAGGTCGCCGCTCTCCGCCGGGGCCAGGTGTTCGCTCGGCTCGGTCACGGCGGCCGACTCGGCGCGGACGGTCACCCGGAAGTTGTCCTCGACGACCAGCAGCCTTACGCTGCCGAGCTTCGCACTCTGCCAGACCTCGTCGACACCGGCGGCCAGTGTCCGCTTGTCGCGGGCCCGGCCCAGTTCCTGCAGAACCGCCGCCCGTTCCTTCTCCTCCTCCGCTGCGACGAAGGGCCGCACCGCCTGCCACACGGCGTTCGGGGAACTGTGCGCCATCGCGCCGCGCGGAATGCGGGTTGCGCCCTTCGACGCGCTTCCGGCGTCGTCGAGCAGCGAGAGCGCCGCCGGGTCGCCGGTGACGAACAGCGGCCGCGGATCGGCCGCGAGCACCGAGTCGAGCGCGGTGTCGGCCTGGCGCAGGAACAGGCGCGTGTCGTCGTCGTTGTAGGGCTCAGGCACGTTGCCGACGCGCTCCATCCGCTCGATGTCCTGGAACTCGAGGCTCCTGGTCAGCGGAAAACCCCCGGTCCTGGCCTCGACGACGCGCTCGGTGTCCCCGCTGAACAGCGCCACCCGGTCGGCGGCTACGGCCAGCACCCAGAAGGGGCGCTCTATGGCCTGCGCGGCCACCAGATTGCGGGTGAGGAAGGTGTCCGACAGCACGATCCGCTCGGGCACCGGGCGGGGCAGCTTCCACACCTGGTGCTCTCCGGGCGCCGCGAAGATCACCAGCCCGTCCTCGGAGTACACCAGGTTGACCTCGGCCAGTGCCGCGTCGAGTTCCTTGCCGAGCTGCATACGCCACTGCCGGGTGACCGCCGGGTCCTCCTCCAGTTGCTTCTTGGCCCTGGCCACCAGGTTCCGCAGCCGCACGGGATCCTGCATGCTCTCCGGTTCGCGGCGGTGCGTCGGCATCAGCAGGGACAGCGCGGGATAGGGGCGGGGCCGACGGAGGTCGGCGAGGGCCGAGGAGGTGAGTTCAGGCTGCATGAGACGCCCTTCCGGAATCACGGCGCACGGCCAGGAACGGAATGGATCCTTCCCTCTGTATGCACCATATGGCCGATTCACCCGTCCGGCATGTGCAGGCGGACGGTCACTTGCCCAGTTCGACGGCTATCTCGGGCGGGTGGTGGAGAGTGTTGTGGACGGTGCAGTGGGAGGCGACGGCGAGGAAGGCGGCGTGGCGTTCCTCGGGGAGCCCGGGCGGCGGGCAGACGGTGACACGGAGCTCGGACACGCGGGCCGGCCGGTCGGTGGCCATGGTGAATTCGGTGCGGACGCGCAGACCGGTGCGGTCGACGCCGTGGCGGGCGAGGTAGCGGCCGGCGTAGAAGGCCACGCAGGTGGCGAGGGAGGCGGCGAACAGTTCGGTGGGGGTGGGGGCGTTGTCGTCGCCGCCGATCTCGACCGGCTGGTCGACGAGGAGCCGGTGGCCGCGGACCTCGACGGCGTAGGCGTCTCCGGCGACGTGGCTGACGTCGATGAGCTGCGGATCCGCCGCCCGCGCCGTCGCCTTCTCGCTGGCGGTGGCGTCCGATGCCGGTGTCGTACGGGGCATGACCGCGTCTCCTCGGTTGGTGTTGCACGCATCTGCTGTGATCCAGTTCAGCGCGGCCGGGTCCGGCCCGGTAGGGGCACTCGGTACTGAGGGCGGGGCCGTTCGGCCCCTGGGGCACCTCCTCCGGGGCGCCCGCCGCACGCGGCCCCGGACGGGCCGGGGCTCCTGCGGTCAGGCGGCCCGCGCGGGGATGCTCCCGTCGTGCACGGCCTCGGCGAAGGCGTCGTAGTCGCGCTGGTTCTGATCGGCGTACGCCTCGGCGAACTCGGCCAGGGCCCGGTCGAAGGAGTCGGAGGCACCGAGGTACGCGGCGATGGCGATCGGGTCGCCCGAGCGGGCGTGGGCGCGGGCCAGTGAGGCACCGCACAGACCGGCGAACAGCCGCATCATCGCGGGCGTCATGGTGTCGGGCCGGGCGATGCCCTTCCAGTCGTGCAGCTGCCGCACGTAGAAGTCGCGCTGCCTGCCGTCGATGCCGACGACCCGTTCCCAGCCGAGGAAGATGTCACCCGCGGCCTGCATCAGCCGCTGCCCCGCGACGACCCGTTCCCCCTGGTTCTCGTACCTTCCAGGCGCGACGTACGGGGCGAGCACCGACTCGCCCGCCTCCTTGGCCTGGAGGAGCAGCGGGTCGTCGTCGTCCCGGCCGAGCAGCAGGACGAGCCAGCACCGGGTGCCGACGCTGCCCACGCCGACGACCTTGCGCGCCATGTCGGCCACGCGGAAGTGGCCGAGCAGATGGCGTCGTTCGGAGGGCAGGGTGAGCGCGTACTGCGCGATCAGCCGGCGGAGCGTCTGCTCCAGCGCGGTGCCGCCGCCGGGGGCGGCACCGGTGCGCCCGTCCGCTCCGGCGGGGTGTTCGTCCGCGCCGGGGAGGAGGTCGGCGAGCGGGGTGATCAGCGGGGGGTCGGGGGCGATCCGGCGCTCGCCGTCCACCACACGGGTGAGCTTGCCGTAGGCCTCGACGTTGTCGCGGCCACGGGCCTTGGCCATCGCCTTCTCGGTCCGTTTCCGGATGTCCTTCTCCGCGGTGTCCGGCAGCAGGGTGCGGAGCCGGTCGGCGTCGTCCTGCGCGTACCAGATGTCCAGGGTGCGCATGCCGGAGAACTCGTGCATGCGCTCGCGGTACGCCCGCACGGCGCGCAGGACCAGGGACGCGCGCGTGCGCTCGTCGAAGCCGCGCGCGCGGGCGGCGATGACGAGACTGGCGGCGAGCCGTTTGACGTCCCATTCGAAGGGGCCGGGCAGGGTCTCGTCGAAGTCGTTGATGTCGAAGACCAGATGACGTTCCGGAGACGCGAGCAGCCGGAAGTTGAGCAGATGGGCATCGCCGCACAGCTGCGTGGTGAGCTGGGTGTGGGGCGCGGACCCCAGGTCGGCGGCCATGATCGCGGCGGCGCCCCGGTAGAAGCGGAAGGGCGACTCGAGCATCCTGCCGTACCGGATGGGCACCAGCTCCGGAACGCGCTCGGCGGACTGGTGTTCCAGGACGGAGAGCGGCTCCGGCCGTTGCGCGCCGGGGGAGAAGCGGGCGTGGGCGGACCGCGGCAGGCGGGAGCGTACCGCCCTGCCGTACGCGGCCCGTTCGGCCGGTGTGAGGGGGCCGGGGCCCGGTTGGGCCGAGGGCGCTTCCGCCATGGCTGCTCTCCTCCGTCTCTCCTCCTCCGGCCCCGGTGCCGCGGTCGGCTCTGGGCGCGCCGGAGGCCCGGGCGCGAGGCCCGGGGTAGTGGCCCGGGGCGGGGCCCGTGGGCCCTGAACGTGAGGACCGCGCGTCCTTGTGCGCACGTCGTCCGGCGGTCGGAGGGCTGCCCGTTCGCACCCGGACCACCGTCCGGACCACCGGCCGGACCACCCTCCGGTACCGCCCGTCGTCCGTGCCCGGTGCCGGTCCCGGAAGGTCCGGGTGCCCGCGACACGGTGCTTCCATCCTCGCGTGTGCCCATGGTGATCGCCACGGGAGCATTCCGGCCCGTCCGCGGGATTCCGGGGCCCGCCTCGGTCGGCCGACGGGCTCTCGACGGCGCGGGCCGCGCCGTCCGCGCGGTGATCAACCGGACCCGGACCCGGACCCGGACGTGGACCCGGACCCGGACGTGGATCGGGCACGGCCGGGCACAGAGGTCGGCAACTGCTTGCCGGGGAGGGTGAATGAGGTCGGATTATGGCTCGATCGTGTGATGGCCGGCTCGCAGGGCGGCGTTCTGGGCCGGTCGGGGTGGCGTGAGCGTGCGATCTGGGGCGCCGGGTGCGGTGCCCGGGGGCACCGCCGGCGGTGGCCGGGGGAGTGCGGGGCCCCTGCTCCACCAGGGAGATGGTCCAGGGCCTCCCCGTCGCCTCCGGCCGCTTTCACACGGCCGGGTCGTGAGGGAATCCGCCCACCCGGCTCGGACCACGGACGCGATCCGTGTCGCCGCCCGGCTTGCGAAAGCGGACGACCGGTGCGCCCAAGACCGTTCGGGGCGCGCCAGTGCGCGGACTCACTCCCGCTCACCGTTGAGGAACGGTGCGGTCAGGACCGCGCCCTGCCCGGCTCCCGGGCCGAGGGCACCGGTTCTCCGCGTACGTGTACGAGGCCCGGAAGACGCGCCCGGAATACGCGAGTCCGCCGCCCTTCCTTGGGCGGAAGGCGGCGGACGGACGCGGTGCGCTGTGCGGTTGTTTCGGTTCTGCCGGTACCCGGTTCCCCGGCCCGGACGCCTCAGGCCAGGGCCAGGAACAGCTTCTCCAGTTGGACCTCGGTCATCGGGGCGGTCTGTCCGTCGCCCTGCTGGGCGAGGCACTGCCGCATACCGCTGGCCACGATCTTGAATCCGGCCCGGTCCAGGGCACGTGAGACCGCCGCGAGCTGGGTGACCACGTCTTCGCAGTCCCGCCCGGCCTCGATCATCGCGATGACGCCGTTCAGCTGGCCCTGTGCCCGGCGCAGCCGGTTGAGCACCGCATTCGTCGCTTCCTCTTCCACCTTCACCGGGCGCCTCCTTCAGTGGGCCAGTGTCCTAACTTTACCCCCTGGGGTATGTGATGGGGTTGCCGTCACTTCGTGACGTCCACCACGGATGTCCGTGACGGGACCGGTGTGTGACAGGCCGGCCCCGTGTGTTCACGCCGCCCGTCGCCCGCTGCCGAGCGGCGGGGAGTCGGTCGGGTGTCCGGGCCCCGGGTGGAGCTGCCCCGCGGTCGGCTCCTTCGCCCGCCGTGCGCGGCCCCGCAGGTACTGGAACAGCGCCAGCCCCGCGCCCGCGGCCACGACGATCCAGGTGACGGGGCTGGTCAGCACCGTCTCGCGCAGGTCGGCGCTGACCTGCTGACCCAGGACGAAGACGCCCATGGTGATCACGAACCAGCCGAAGGCCTTGCGCAGCGCGTCCTGCGGGATGCGCCCGGCGAGACGGCCGCCGACCAGGCTGCCGACGACGGCCGCGGTGGTGACGATCGCGGCCATACCCCAGTCGATCTGGACGCTGGAGAGGTAGCCGGCCAGGCCCGCGAAGGACTTCATGGAGATCACCAGCAGCGAGGTGCCGACGGCGACGCCCATGGGCAGCCCGCCCAGCAGGGCGAGTGCCGGGACGACGAGGAAGCCGCCGCCCGCGCCGACGAGTCCGGTGACCAGGCCCACCACGATGCCGTCCAGCAGGACGCGCCCGACGGGCAGTTCGTGGTGCACCTTCTTGGGCGCGTTCTTGCGGCCGCGGATCATGGCGACCGCCGTCACGACCATCATCACGCCGAACGCGATGAGCAGGATGTTGCCCGGGATGAACTCGGCGACCCGGCCGCCCGCGTACGCGCCGGTCATGCCCGCGGCGCCGAACAGCAGGCCGGTGCGCCAGCGGACCCGGCCGGCCCGGGCGTGGGAGATCATGCCGGCGGCGCTGGTGACGCCGACGACGAACAGGGACGTCGCGATGGCCTGCTTGGCGTCCTGTCCGGCGATGTAGACCAGGATGGGCACCGTCAGGATGGAGCCGCCGCCGCCCAGGATGCCGAGGCTGACACCGATGAGCAGTGACGCGGCGATGACGACCGCGATCACGAGCGGCCTCGCAGGGAGTTGATGACGTCCCTGATGTCGGTGCGCGGGCCGCGGTTGTAGGGCAGCTTCGACAGCATCATGCCCATGGCGCAGGTGTTGGTCAGCGCGGCGAAGGTCAGGCCCGCTCCGACGAAGGTGCCGACCAGGTGCACGCCGGGCACGAAGAAGCCCACGACGCCGCTCACCAGGACGATGGACCCGGCGATCAGGCGCACCTGCCGCTCCAGGTCCCAGCGGGGCTCGCCGTGGTTGAGCGTTCCCTGGGCCGCCTCCCAGGCCATGATGCCGCCGTCCAGCACGCGCAGGTTGGGCAGACCGGCCTCGGCGAGGGCCTGCTCCGCCTGTGCGGCGCGGCCGCCGGAGCGGCAGATCAGGACGACGTCCTCGTCCAGGTGGCGCAGCAGCTCCTGGCGGTGCTCCTTGAGGGTGTCCAGGGGCACGTTGTAGGACCCGGGGATGTGGGAGGTCCTGAACTCGCCGGGAGTACGGACGTCCAGCAGTCTCGGGCTGTTCTCGCCCTCGATCAGGTGGCGGAGGGTGCCGGGGGTCAGTCGTGCGGCGTTGGTCTCGGTGGTCACAAGGTCTCCTTGCCGGTCGGCCTGTCGGCCCTTCGGTGAGCTCGGTCCGAAAGCGGACGAAAAATACGGGGCGGGGTATATAGGGGGCCGCAATGGGTCCCGGGTTTCCGGCGGCGGCCGGTGTGGCCGCCGCCGGGTGACGCGGAACCGTTCGGGCCGTGCGGGGCGGTGCCGGTGGTGCCGGGTCACGGTTGCCGGGTGTGCCGGTCAGGCGTTGGC
>NZ_JAAAXQ010000154.1 GCF_009916105.1 Streptomyces sp. GC420
GTGCGGGGGGTGCGCGGACGGTCGTCCCGGCGCGGGAGGCGGCGGCGGAGGTCCAGCCGGATCTGCTGCGGGATCGCGTACGCCCGCTCCGGCGCCGCGCGCCGCCTGCGGCCCGCGCAGAACATGCACTCCTCGCCGGGCGGCGCGTCCGGGTCCACGGGCGCGCCCGGGTGCTCCGCGCAGCCCGAGGCGCCGCGCGGCCGGGACAGCTCCCTGGCCACCACGAACGCGCCGTACAGAGCGTCCGCCAGCAGGGCGAAATCCCCGGCGGCCGAGGTGAGCCCGACGGCGAGAGACAGCCGACTGGACTCTCCCACGAGCTCCGCGAGCCGGTCCCTCGTGTACGGCGGACCGGGCACCGGATAGCCCAGCTCCGACGGGCGCGCGGCGGCGTCACCGGCCGGCACGCCCCGCTCGCCGCGGAGCCTGCGCGTATTGCACAGCAGGCAGCAGCCCCATCCCCCGGGCGGCTCCGGGTCGAGCGGGCCGTCCGGGTGCTCGGGGCACCCCGTGCGGCTCTTCACCGGCGCGAGCACGGCCGCGGCGCGGAACGCGGCGTACAGCCCGTCCGCCACCGGCTCGAACTCCAGCGGATGCGACCCGGCGGCCAGAGCGCCGAGCATGTCCTTCGCCGCCCCGAGCCTGCCCCGCAGTTCGGCCAGCACATACGGCCGCCCGGCGGGGACGCTGTAGCTGCGTGTGTCCCGTCCGTCCTTCTGCGACTCCATGCCATCGGAGCGTAGGGGCCGCCACTGACAACGGGGCGTCCGCGAGGTGCGGCCGCGCACGACGGACGGCGGCCCGCCCCCCGTGGTGCGGGGGGGCGGGCCGCCGTCCGTGCGGACGTCCGCGGGCGGTTCGCCTAGAAGGCCGCCTCGTCGAGGTCCATGATCTCCAGGTCGACGCCATCGGCGATCGCCCGCTGGACGGCGACGTTCGGCAGGACGTTGGACGCGAAGAACTTCGCGGCCGCGATCTTGCCCTGGTAGAACGCCTGGTCCTTGGCCGAGGCACCGGCGGCCAGCTTCTCCGCGGCGACGGCGGCACCGCGCAGCAGGAGGTAGCCGATCACGACGTCACCCGAGGTGAGCAGCAGGCGCGTGGCGTTGAGGCCCACCTTGTAGATGTTCTTGACGTCCTCGCCGGTGGCGATGAGGTCGTTGGTCATCTTGCCGACGATCGCCTCGAGGTCCACGGCGGCCTTGGTCAGCTCGTTGCGGGCCGCGGCCAGTTCCTCGCCGCCGGCCTCGCTCGCCAGGAACTTCTTGATCTCCTCGGAGAGGATGTTCAGCGAGGCGCCCTGGTCGCGGACGATCTTGCGGAAGAAGAAGTCCTGGCCCTGGATCGCCGTGGTGCCCTCGTAGAGGGTGTCGATCTTGGCGTCCCGGATGTACTGCTCGACCGGGTACTCCTGGAGGTAGCCCGAGCCGCCGAAGGTCTGCAGCGACTGGGCGAGCTGCTCGTACGACTTCTCGGAGCCGTAGCCCTTCACGATCGGCAGGAGCAGGTCGTTGAGGCCGTTGAGGCGCTTGACCTCGTCGGTCTCGCCCGCCGCCTCCTTGACCTGGATCTCGTCCTGCACGGCCGCGGTGTAGAGCACCAGGGAGCGCATGCCCTCGGCGTACGCCTTCTGCGTCATCAGGGCGCGGCGGACGTCCGGGTGGTGCGTGATGGTGACCTTGGGCGCGGTCTTGTCGGTGAAGTTCTTCAGGTCCGGTCCCTGGACGCGCTCCTTGGCGTACTCCAGGGCGTTCAGGTAGCCCGTCGACAGGGTGGCGATCGCCTTGGTGCCGACCATCATGCGGGCGAGCTCGATGATCCGGAACATCTGGCGGATGCCGTCGTGCTTGTCGCCGATCAGCCAGCCCTTGGCGGGGTGCTTGTCGCCGAAGGTCATCTCGCACGTGTTGGAGACCTTCAGGCCCATCTTGTGCTCGACGTTCGTGGCGTAGGCGCCGTTGCGCTCGCCCAGCTCGCCGGTCTCGAAGTCGAACAGGTACTTCGGGACGAGGAAGAGGGACAGGCCCTTGGTGCCCGGTCCGGCGCCCTCGGGGCGGGCGAGGACGTAGTGGAGGATGTTCTCCTCCATGTCGTGCTCACCCGAGGTGATGAAGCGCTTGACGCCCTCGATGTGCCAGGAGCCGTCCTCCTGCTGCACGGCCCTGGTGCGGCCCGCGCCCACGTCGGAGCCGGCGTCCGGCTCGGTGAGGACCATGGTGGAGGCCCAGCGGCGGTCGATCGCGATCTTGGCGATCTTCTTCTGGACCTCGTTGCCCTCGTTGAAGAGGATGCCGGCGAAGCCCGGCCCGGAGGAGTACATCCAGATCGCCGGGTTGGAGCCGAGCAGCAGCTCCGCGTAGGCCCAGATCAGGGTCGCGGGGGCGGTGGTGCCGCCGATCTCCTCGGGCAGGCCCAGGCGCCAGTACTCGGCCTCCATCCAGGCCTCGTAGCTCTTCTTGAAGGCGGCCGGGATCGGCGCGGTGTTGGTCTCGGGGTCGAACACCGGCGGGTTCCGGTCGGCGTCCGCGAAGGACTCCGCCAGCTCGTTCTCCGCGAGGCGCGCGATCTCCTCGAGGATGCTCCGTGCGGTTTCCTGGTCCATTTCCGCGAACGGGCCGGTGCCGTACAGCTTGTCGCGGCCGAGTACCTCGAAGAGGTTGAACTCGATGTCGCGGAGATTCGACTTGTAGTGCCCCATGGCGGTCGGCTCCGTAAGGGATCGGGAGGGCGTTTCCTCGTGTCGTATTACTGACAGCGCATGTGTGTCTGCGCACCTACCAGCAAGTAACCAGGATGATGCTACCCACTGGTAATAAGGTGCAACCCCAGCCGGTGAAGTGTGACCAGTCTCTATCCGGGCCGGCTCCGCGTCCGGCTTGTCACCGAGTCGTCATTCAAAGGTTCGAAGGCTCGACGAATGACACGGCCCGAGGGCCCCGGCGGTTCGCGGCGGCGCGGCGGGCTCCGGCACGCCGCGACGGTTCGGCGGGCCCCTCCCCGGTGTCCGGCAGGCCCCTCCGCGCTGACCGGCGGACCCCCGCCCCGGAGCCTGCCAGGTCCCCTCCCCGGCGTCCGGCGGGGCCTTTGCGACGCCCGGACGGCCCGTTCCATGACGCCCAGCCCGGTCGGCCCCCGGTCGTTAAGGTTGCCTCCATGAGCACTCCAGGCGCCTTCGACCACTCCCACACCGACGGCCTCTTCTCATTCCTCGCGGCCAGCCCCACCCCGTATCACGCGGTGGCGAACGCGGCGCGGCGGCTGGAGGAAGCCGGCTTCCGGCAGGCGCGGGAGACGGACGCCTGGGACGGCGGTCCCGGTGGGAAGTACGTGCTGCGCGGCGGGGCGATCATCGCCTGGTACGTGCCCGAGGGCGCGGCGCCCGAGACGCCGTTCCGGATCGTCGGCGCCCACACCGACTCACCGAACCTCCGCGTCAAGCCCCAGCCCGACATGGGCAGCGCCGGCTGGCGCCAGATCGCCGTCGAGATCTACGGCGGCCCGCTGCTGAACTCCTGGCTCGACCGCGACCTCGGCATCGCCGGCCGGCTCACCCTACGCGACGGCTCCTCCCGGCTGGTCGACGTGGACCGGCCGCTGCTGCGCGTCCCGCAGCTCGCCGTCCACCTCGACCGCTCCGTGAACACCGACGGACTGAAGCTCGACCGGCAGCGCCACCTCCAGCCAGTCTGGGGGCTCGGCTCCGTCCACGAGGGCGACCTCATCCACTTCCTGGAGGACGAGGCCGGCCTGGAGCGCGACTCCGTCGCCGGGTGGGACCTGATGACCCACAGCGTGGAACCGCCCGCCTACCTGGGACGCGACCGGGAACTGGTCGCCGGGCCGCGCATGGACAACCTGCTGTCCGTACACGCCGGCACCGCCGCGCTCACGGCGGCCGCCTCCCGCACCGGGCTGACCAGCATCCCGGTCCTCGCCGCCTTCGACCACGAGGAGAACGGCAGCCAGTCCGACACCGGTGCCGACGGGCCGCTCCTCGGCAACGTGCTGGAACGTTCGGTCCTCTCCCGCGGCGGCACTCTCGAGGACCGCGCCCGGGCCCTCGCCGGCACCGTATGCCTGTCCTGCGACACCGGCCACGCCGTGCACCCCAACTACGGCGAACGCCACGACCCCACGCACCACCCCGTCGTCAACGGCGGGCCCATCCTCAAGGTCAACGTCAACCAGCGTTACGCCACGGACGGTTCGGGCCGTGCCGTCTTCGTCGAAGCCTGCGAACGGGCCGGAGTGCCCTGGCAGACCTTCGTCTCCAACAACGCCATGCCGTGCGGCACCACCATCGGCCCGATCACCGCCGCCCGGCACGGTATCCGGACGGTCGACATCGGCGCGGCCATCCTCTCCATGCACAGCGCACGGGAGTTGTGCGGGGCCGAGGACCCGTACCTGCTGGCGAACGCCATGACCGCCTTCCTGGAGGGCTGACGGGGCGGAGGCGAAGCCGCCGCCTCCGCATGGCTGTTCGGGGCCGGGGTACACGGAAGTCCTGCCAACCCACAGGACTCGGTACGAGTACCGGACCAACAGCCAGTCAGGAGGCGGAAGTCATGGGCCTCGGCGGATGCATCGTGCTCATCGCGGTGGGTGCGATCCTCACGTTCGCGACCGATTGGGAGATGTCGGGGGTCAACCTCGATCTCGTCGGTCTCATTCTCATGGCCGTCGGCATCATCGGCGTCGCCACGTTCACGTCCATCGCCAGGCGGCGGCGGGCCGTCGTACCGCCCGTCACGCAGACGGTCGTCGACGACGACCCGAACCGCAACTACCGCTACTGATCCCGTTCGCCCGTCCATTCGTCTATTCGTCCATCCGTTCGCCCATCCTGCGAGGAACAGCGCCAGAGGGGCGACCCCCGATGCGGTGACGCGCACCGGGTCGCACCGGTACGGCCGAAGCCCATGCCGCCGAGCGGCCGGCCACGGCCGCCGGTCGACTGCTCCGCCGGTCCACTGTCCGGCCGCGGCGGGTGACCGGACTGAGCCCGTCGGCCTACCGGCGGCGTTGCGGACCGGCGCCGGGGGAACGCCTGCCGCCATGAGATACGTGGTGCGGGAGCGGCTGCTCGGTATCGGCGAGGACTACTGGATCGAGGACGAGCACGGCCGGAAGGCCTACCTGGTCGACGGCAAGGCGCTGACGCTGCGCGGCACCTTCGAGCTGAAGGACCCCCAGGGGCGCACGCTCGTCGTCATCCGCCGCAGGATGCTGACCCTGCGCGACACGATGACGATCGAGCGGGACGGCGGGCCGCTCGCCACGATCAGGCGCAAACGCCTGTCGCTGCTGCGCAACCACTACCGGGTTGCGCTGGTGGACGGCACGGAACTCGACGTCAGCGGCAAGATCCTGGACCGCGAGTTCGCCGTCGAGTACGACGGAGAGCTGCTGGCGCACATCTCCCGGCGCATGCTGACGCTCCGGGACACGTACGGGCTGGACGTCGTCCGCGAGGACGCGGACCCGGCGCTGCTGATCGCGGTCACGGTGTGCGTCGTCCACCTGGCCGACCGGGAACGCGAGTCCCGGTAGGGCCGACCGGGAACGCGAGTCCCGGTACGGCCGGGCGGGAGCGGCGGGACCCTCAGGCGCGCGCGGGGTCGGGCAGGCCGAGGACGCGGTCCTTCAGTGCCGGGAACTGCTCGCGGGTCGCGGCGACCTTCGCCGGGTCGAGATCGACGGTGAGGACCTCCTCGCCGGAGCCCGCCTCGGCCAGGACCTCGCCCCAGGGGTCGACGACGATGCTGTGGCCCGCCTGCTGGACGCCGGCGTGCGTGCCGGCGCTGCCGCAGGCCAGGACGTAGCTCTGGTTCTCCACGGCCCGTGCCCGGGCCAGCAGCGTCCAGTGGGAGCGGCGGCGCTCGGGCCATCCCGCCGGTACGACCAGGGCCGTGGCGCCCGCGTCGACGAGGCCACGGAACAGTTCGGGGAATCGCAGGTCGTAGCAGGTGGCGAGGCCCAGGGTGAGGGAGCCGGGGAGGGGCACGGTGACGAGGTCGGTGCCGCGCGCCATCAGGACGGCCTCGCCCTTGTCGAAGCCGAAGCGGTGGATCTTACGGTAGGTGCGGACCAGCTCGCCGTCCGGGGAGTAGACGAGAGAGGTGTTGAACAGCGCCTCGCCGTCCCGTTCGACGATGGAACCCGCGTGCAGCCAGACCCCGGCGTCCCTGGCGGCCTTCGCCATGACCTCGTGCGTCGGGCCCTCCAGGGGCTCGGCCTCCTCCGCGAAGGAGTCGAAGGCGAAGGCCCCGACCGGCCAGAGCTCCGGAAGAACGACGAGATCGGCGCCCGCCTGTTCCCGTACCAGGGAGGCCGCCCGCAGCCGACGGGAAACAACCGTTTCGTCCGGATTCACAGCGATCTGGATCAGCGAGGCGCGCACATTACCACCGTCCTGGCTCGGGAGACTGTGAACGCCCACAGGTTCTCCGACCTACGATCGTCACACGAAAGCACTGCCGGGGTGCCCGCGGGCAGCGTACTGTGCTCTTCCGGGGGCCGCCCCCGGACCCCCAGAGCTGCCGAACCTCCCACACCCAGCCGAAGTCCAGCCTGCGCCACCGAGGGGTCCCGTGACCGTCCATCCCAGCCTCCAGAACTACGCCGATGCCTGGACCCACTCCATCGAAGCGATATCGGAGCTGGTGTCGCCGCTTGTGGAGGGCGAGTGGAACCGTCGCACACCGTGCCCGGCATGGTCGGTGCGCGACATCGTCTCGCACATCATCGGCATGGAGTGCGAGATGCTCGGCGACCCGCGGCCGATCCACACGCTCCCCCGCGATCTGTTCCATGTCCAGCGCAGTGAGTTCGCGCGCTATATGGAGACCCAGGTCGACGTGCGCCGGCACCACACCTCTCCCGAGATGGTCGCCGAGCTGGAGTACACCGTCATCCGGCGCTCCCGCCAGCTGCGCAACGAGTCCCGCGCTCCGGAGACGATGGTCCCCGCCCCTCTGGGCGCCCAGCAGACGCTGGAGAACGCGCTGCGCTTCCGCGCGTTCGACGTGTGGGTCCACGAGCAGGACCTGAGGGCGGCCCTGGGGCAGCCCGGCAACCTGGACTCCCCGGGGGCGATCGTCACCCGTGACCTGCTGCTCGACGCGCTGCCCAAGGTGGTCGCCAAGAACGCGGGCGCGCCGCCGAACTCCGCGGTCGTGGTGGACGTGCACGGGCCGGTCGAGTTCCTGCGCACCGTCCGTGTCGACCAGGACGGGCGCGGCACGATCGACGGCTCCCCCTCGCTGGGACCGCTGGTGACGCTGGCGCTGGACTGGGAGACGTACGTACGCCTGGCCTGCGGCCGGGTGCGGGCCGACCAGGTCGCCGAGCACATCAAGGTGGAGGGCGACCAGGAACTGGCCGCCGCGATCCTCCGCGAGTTCGCGGTCACGCCGTAACACCCTCGCCACGACCACCACCCGGACCGCGGCGGCCACGCCGCGGCCGGGGGTGCGGGCGACCCACCGAGCTGCCGGGCAGCGGGGCGCCCGCCCCGTGCCGGGTTGGGCGGAGCCGCCTGGTCAGGCGGGGACGTGGACCGCCTCGACGCGGCTCTCGACCAGGCGCTCGCTCTCACGCCGCGCCGCCCTGCGGCGCAGGCGCAGGATGCTGGTGACCCCCAGTGCCTGGAGCACGAAGACGGAGGAGAACGCGATCCGGTAGTCGTCGCCGGTCGCGTCGAGGAGCACGCCCACGGCGAACAGCGTCGTCATGGAGGCGACGAAACCGCCCATGTTGACGATCCCGGACGCAGTGCCCTGGCGCTCCGGCGGATTCGCGGGCCGGGCGAAGTCGAAGCCGATCATGGAGGCCGGGCCGCAGGCCCCCAGCACCGTGCACAGGGTGATCAGCAGCCACATCGGGGCGGTGCCCCCCGGCCACATGATGGTGGTGGCCCACAGCACCGCCGTAGTCCCTATGGTTCCCAGCACCAAGGGGGCGCGCGCTCCATGGTGCCGGGCGATGACCTGCCCGTACACCAGGCCGATCACCATGTTGGAGAGCACCACCAGGGTCAGCATCTCGCCCGCCGAGGCCCGGGACATGCCCTGTGCCTCGACCAGGAACGGCAGCCCCCACAGCAGCAGGAACACCATGGCGGGGAACTGTGTGGTGAAGTGCGCCCACAGCCCGAGGCGGGTGCCGGGCTCGCGCCAGGACTCGGCGATCTGCCGGCGAACGTAGGCGGCGCCGGTGTGCTTGGCCGGTGCCGGCTCGTGTCCCTCCGGGTGGTCCTTCAGGAAGAGCAGCAGCAGGACGAGAACGAGGACGCCGGCCGCCGAGCTGCCCGCGAAGGTCACGGTCCAGCCGAGCCCGTCGAGCGCCCGCGAGATGACGATCGTGGACACGAGGTTGCCGGCCATCCCCACCAGCCCGGCGAGCTGGCCGATGAACGGCCCGCGCCTGGCCGGGAACCAGCGGGCGCCCAGCCGCAGCACGCTGATGAAGGTCATCGCGTCGCCGCAGCCCAGCAGTGCCCGCGAGGCGAGGGCCATGGCGTACGAGGGTGAGAGGGCGAAGCCGAGCTGCCCGGCCGTGAACAGCACGACGCCGATGGTCAGGACCCGCTTGGTGCCGAGCCGGTCCACCATGAGGCCGACGGGTATCTGCATGCCCGCGTAGACCAGGAGCTGCAGGATCGAGAACGTCGACAGCGCCGAGGCGTTGACGCCGAAGCGGTCGGCGGCGTCGAGCCCGGCCACGCCGAGGCTCGTGCGGAAGGTGACGGCGACGAAGTAGACGGCCACGCCGATGCCCCAGACGGCCGCGGCGCGGCGCCCTCCGGGCGGATCGCCGGGAAGACGGGCGGCGGAGGCGGTCACTTGACCTCTCCGCGGGCCAGGGTGTGAAACCAGCTGATGTGTCGGCCGATGGCGGTGACGGCCGCCTCCGGGTCCCCGGCGCGGAGCGCGTCGAGGATCTCGCCGTGCTCGGCGATGGCCTTGGCGATCCGGTCGGGGTGCGAATGCATCACGGCGACACCCATCCTCAACTGACGGTCGCGCAGCTGGTCGTAGAGGCGGGACAGGATCTGGTTGCCGCCGCTGCGGACGATCTCGGCGTGGAAGCAGCGGTCGGTGACCGAGGCGGCGGCCAGGTCGCCGGCCTCCGCCTGGCGCCGCTGCTGCTCCAGGAGTTCCTGGAGCCGGTCGAGGAGCCGGGGCGGGGCGGACACGGCCTTGCGGGCGGCGTGCTGCTCGACGAGCAGCCGGGTCTCGACGACGTCCGCGATCTCCTGCGCGGAGACCGGCAGCACCAGTGCGCCCTTCTTCGGGTAGAGCTTGATCAGCCCCTCGACCTCCAGCCGCAGCAGCGCCTCGCGCACCGGGGTGCGGGAGACGCCGACGGTCTCGGCGAGGTCGCCTTCGGTCAGCAGGGTGCCGCCCTCGTAGCGCCGGTCGAGCACGGCCTGCTTGATGTGGGCGTACACCCGCTCGGCGGCGGGCGGCTGCTTGAGGGAGACCGGGGCTGTGGGCATGCACACAGCATAGATACAACAGAGGTGCATCATCGGCCGCGTCCGTATCGCGGACGGCGGGCGGCCGTTCCCGCCGGCGGCGCGCCCACGTCCCGGCCGCCACCCCGACGGAAAGCCGTCGTCCAACATGGCCGAAATCACACCTCGATGCGTACAACCATCGGACGTTCCCGTGGGTCTGGTGAGTGCAGAGCACTCCACTCCTGTGCCTGCCCAAGCTTTCGCTGACTCGGAGCGTCGATTTTGAAATCCCTCCTCATCAAGGGCCGCACCAAGGGCAGAAGCATGCGCAAGGCCACCGCCTTCACCGTGTCGGTGACCGCGGGTGCCGTGCTTGCCGTCCCGGCCCTGGCGGCCCCCGCGCAGGCGGCCACCGCGCCCACCATCAGCGCCAAGGGCGCCTACCTGTACGACCTTTCGACGAGCACCAAGCTCTACGGCAAGGACAGCAACACCAAGCGCCAGATGGCGTCCACGACGAAGATCATGACGGCCGCCGTGGTCCTCAACACCTCCGGTCTCGACCTCGACCGCAAGGTGACCGTCCGGCAGGCCTACCGCGACTACGTCGCCGCGCAGGGTGCCAGCACCGCCGACCTCAGGACCGGCGACAAGCTGACCGTCCGTCAGCTTCTGTACGGGTTGATGCTGCCCTCCGGCTGCGACGCGGCCTACGCCCTGGCCGACACCTTCGGCAGCGGCGACACCCGCTCCGCCCGCACGAAGTCGTTCATCGGCAAGATGAACAAGAAGGCCTCGGACCTGGGCATGACGAACACCAAGTTCGACTCCTTCGACGGCATCTCCTCCACGGGGAACAACTACACGACCCCGAAGGACCTGACGAAGCTCGCCCGCTACGCCATGAAGAGCTCGACGTTCCGCTCGGTCGTCAAGACGACCAAGACCGTGCGCTACGCGACCACCAGCACCGGCGGCACCCGTACCTACACCTGGTACAACACCAACAAGCTGCTCGGCTCCTACAACGGCGCCGTCGGCATCAAGACCGGCACCGGCTCCGCCGCCGGCCCCTGCCTCGTCTTCGCCGCCACCCGCGGCGAGAAGACCGTGGTCGGTGTGATCCTCAACGACACCAACCGCTACACGGACGCGGCGAAGCTGCTCGACTACGCCTTCGGTTCGAGCACCGCCACGACGATGAAGCTGCGCTCGCTGCCCTCCGGGGCCCAGCAGGACTGATCCACGTCCGGCCCGGTCCGGGTCCGGCCGATCCACTGAGGTCGGGCCGGACCGGAGCCGGTCCCGGTCGCTGATCCCGATCGCTGGTCCCGGTCACTGGTCCCGGGCGTACGGGTGATAATTCCCCGCATGCCCGAGACCAGGACAGCCGCCCCGCCGCCCGCGGCCACCACGCCGCGACCGAGGTACGGCGCGGCGCCCGCACTGCTCGGGTACGCGGCGGTACGGCTGACCGGCCTCGCCCTCCTCCTCGCCCTGGCCGCCGCCCAGGGCAAGGACGGCCTCCACCGGCTGAACGGACGCTGGGACTCCGTCTGGTACCAGCGCATCGCGGCGAACGGCTACGGCCACGAGGTCACCCTGCCGGACGGCTCCGTCCACTCCGACCTGGCCTTCTTCCCGCTGTTCCCGCTGCTGGAGCGCGGTGTCCGCGAACTGCTGCCCATCGGCCTGCCGGCGTCCGGGCTCGTCGTCTCCTGGCTCGCCTCCCTCGCCGCGGCCTGGGGCGTCTTCGCCGTGGGCGACCACCTGTACGGCCGCCGCGCGGGCACCCTGCTCGCCGTGCTGTGGGGCGTCTTCCCGACGGCGTTCGTCCAGTCCATGGCCTACACGGAGACGCTGTTCACGGCGCTCGCCGCCTGGGCGCTGTACGCCGTGCTGACCCGCCGCTGGATCGCGGCGGGGCTGCTGTGCTCCGCGGCCGGCCTGACCCGTCCCTCCGCCGCCGCGCTGATCGCCGCGATCGGCGTCACCGGTGCCCGGACGCTGTACAGCGAGCGGCGCTGGGACCCGAGGGTGGCCGCCGGGGTCTGTCTCGCCCCGCTGGGCTGGCTCTCGTACGTCGTGTACGTCGCCCGGCGCGAGGGCGCGCCCTTCGCCTACTTCGACGTCCAGGCCCGGTGGAACAACCGCATCGACGGCGGCGTCGCGCTCGCCTCCTTCGTGGCCCGGCAGTTCTCCCACAGCCCCCTCGCGGGCCTCGGCCTGTGCGCCGCCTTCGCGTTCCTCTTCTGGGTACTGTGGCTGTGCGTACGCCAGAAGCAGCCGTTGCCCGTCCTGGTGTACACGCTCGCCGTCGTGGCCGTGTCCCTCGTCGGCTCCGGCTACTTCGGCTCCAGGCCCCGCCTGATGATGCCCGCGTTCCCGCTGCTCCTCCCGGCCGCCGCGGCCCTCGCCCGGAACACCGTGAAGCCCCGCACGTCCCTGCCGGTCCTCGCCGCGGCGGCGATCGCGTCAGGGCTGTACGGGGCCTTCACGCTGCTGGGTTCCGGCCCGCCCTAGAGGCGACGGACCGCCCGCGTGTTCCCTCGTCCTCCGTTCAGACGGTGAACCCTCCGTCCGCGTGCAGCGAGGCGCCCGTGACATAGCCGGCGTCGCGGGACGCGAGATATGCGACGGCGGAGGCGATCTCCTCGGCCCCGGCGTAGCGCCCGAGCGCGGTGAAGCCCCGGACCGCAGGCGCGTTCGGCCCGTCGGCGGGATTGGCGTCGGTGTCCGTCGGACCGGGGTGGACCAGGTTCACGGTGATACCGCGCGGCCCCAGGTCCCGGGCCAGGCCCTTGGTCATGCCCGTGAGCGCGGCCTTGCTCATCGCGTACAGCGAGAATCCCGGGAACGCCGTCCGCTCCGCCACATTGCTGCCGATGCTGACGATCCGCCCGCCGGCCCGCATGTGGCGGGCCGCGGCCCGGCTCGCCAGATAGGGCGCGCGCACGTTCACGGCGACCACCTCGTCGAACTCCGCCGCGCCCAGTTCCTCGACGGTCCCCACCACGAACGCCGCCGCGTTGTTCACCAGGACGTCCAGCCCGCCGAGCCCCGCGGCCGCCCGGTCCACGGCGGCGGTCACGGCTCCGCCGTCCGCGCCCTCCATCCGGAGCACCACGGCCCGGCGCCCCATCCCCTCGATCTTCTCCGCCACCGCCCCGGCGCCCGCGCCGTCCTGCCGGTACGTCAGGGCGACATCCGCGCCCGCCGCCGCCAGACGCAGCGCGACCGCCGCGCCGATGCCCCGGCTCCCACCTGTGACCAGGGCTTTCCTGCCCGTGAACTCGTATGTGTCCATGCAATTCATCGTGGCCGGACGCCCGGAGGAGTTCTGGCGGCATCCGGACCTCACGTTCCTCTGTCCCGGAAGCCCCCGGCCCACGACGCCGGGCCCACGGCGAACGGGCCGGTCGGGGCGCGGCCCCCGGCCGGGCGGTCCGGGGAACGGGCGGGGCCCGGGAGGAAGGTTCCTCCCGGGCCCCGTCGGTCCGGCACCTGCCGTACGGCCCTGTCAGGCCCAGGTGATGAGCCTCTTCGGCTGCTCCAGCACCGCCGCCACATCCGCGAGCACCTTCGAGCCGAGTTCGCCGTCGACCAGGCGGTGGTCGAAGGAGAGCGCGAGCGTCGTGACCTGACGCGGCTTGACCTTGCCCTTGTGGACCCAGGGCTGGAGTCTGACCGCCCCGAACGCGAGGATCGCGGACTCGCCCTGGTTCAGGATCGGTGTTCCGGTATCGACGCCGAAGACGCCGACGTTCGTGATGGTCACCGTGCCGCCCTGCATCGCCGCCGGTGAGGTCTTGCCCTCCCGCGCGGTCGCGACCAGCTCACCGAGCGCGGCGGCGAGTTCCGGCAGGGCCTTGGCGTGGGCGTCCTTGATGTTCGGCACGATCAGCCCGCGCGGGGTTGCCGCGGCGATGCCCAGGTTCACGTAGTGCTTGTACACGATCTCCTGGTTCGCCTCGTCCCAGGAGGCGTTGACGTCCGGGTTCCGCTTGATCGCCACGAGCAGCGCCCTGGCGACCAGCAGCAGCGGGTTGACCCGCAGCCCGGCCATGTCCTTGTCCTGCTTGAGCTCCTCGACGAGCTTCATCGTCCGCGTCACGTCCACGGTGACGAACTCCGTGGCGTGCGGTGCGGTGAAGGCGGAGCTCACCATGGCCTGGGCGGTCATCTTGCGTACGCCCTTGATGGGGACGCGTGTCTCGCGCGCCCCGGCGACGGTGCCGAGCCCGGCGGGCGGGGCGGGGACGGCGGCCACGGCCGGCTCGGGGCGTACCGCGGCGTGCGCGGGCGCCACGGGCGCCTCGACCGGTGCGGGTGCGGCCGCGGATGCGGCCGCCTGGGCCTGGGCCTGGGCCTGAACCGCGGCGGCGGCCGCGTGGACGTCGTCCCGCGTGATGATCCCGTCGGGTCCCGTCGGCGTCACCGTCGTCAGGTCGATGCCCAGGTCCTTGGCGAGCTTCCGCACGGGCGGCTTCGCCAGCGGCCGGGGACCGGCCGCCGCGTGCCCGTTCAGTCCGCCCGGCGCGGCGCCCGCGGGCGGTGCCAAGGTCTCGAAGGGGATCTCGGAGGGGGCCTCGGAGGGGGCCTCGGAGGGCGCACCGCCCACCGGCTTGCGCGGCCGGCGCTTCGTGGAGGTCTGCGCCACGCCGTAGCCGACCAGCACCGGCTGCCGTGCGGGCGGGGCGGCAGCAGCGGCGGGTGCGGCGGGTGCGCTCTCACCGGCGGCCGGCACGGCCGGAGCCGGTACCGCGGCGGCGGTCTCCTCCGGCACCGCCGGCGGGGCCTCGCCCCCGCCCGTGTCGACGGAGATGATCACCTCGCCGACATCGACGGTCGTCCCCTCGGGGAAGCGGAGCTCGTGCACCACCCCGTCGAACGGGATCGGCAGCTCGACGGCGGCCTTGGCCGTCTCCACCTCGCACACGACCTGGCCGTCGGTCACCCTGTCGCCGGGCCGGACGAACCACTTGAGGATCTCGGCCTCGGTGAGGCCCTCCCCCACGTCCGGCATCTTGAACTCGCGGACCGAGGTCCCACGGGTTTCGGTCATCGTCGTCACGAACCTCTCCCTCAGTACGCCAGCGAGCGGTCGACGGCGTCGAGTACCCGGTCCAGACCCGGCAGGTACTCCTCTTCGATCCGGGCCGGCGGGTACGGGGCATGGAAGCCGCCGACGCGCAGCACGGGCGCCTCCAGGTGGTAGAAGCACCGCTCCGTGATGCGTGCGGCGATCTCCGAGCCCGAGCCCAGGAAGACAGGGGCCTCGTGGACGACGACGAGGCGGCGGGTCTTCTCGACGGACGCCTGGATCGTGTCGAAGTCGATCGGGGAGATCGAACGCAGGTCGAGGACCTCCACCGAGTTGCCCTCCTCGGCCGCGGCCCTGGCCGCCTCCAGGCAGACCTTCACCATCGGGCCGTACGCCGCCAGGGTCAGGTCCGTGCCGGCCAGCGCGACGCGCGCGCCGTGCAGCGGGGACGGGATCGCCTCGGTGCTGACCTCGCCCTTGTCCCAGTAGCGGCGCTTCGGCTCGAAGAAGATCACCGGGTCGTCGCTCTGGATGGCCTGCTGGAGCATCCAGTAGGCGTCGGAGGCGTTCGAGGGGGTGACCACCTTCAGGCCCGCCACGTGCGCGAACAGGGCCTCCGGGGACTCGCTGTGGTGCTCGACCGCGCCGATCCCGCCGCCGTAGGGGATGCGGACGACGACCGGCAGCTTGACCGTGCCGAGCGAGCGTGCGTGCATCTTCGCGAGCTGCGTGACGATCTGGTCGTAGGCCGGGAAGACGAAGCCGTCGAACTGGATCTCCACCACCGGGCGGTAGCCGCGCAGCGCCAGGCCGACGGCCGTGCCGACGATCCCGGACTCGGCGAGCGGGGTGTCGATGACCCGGTCCTCGCCGAAGTCCTTCTGCAGGCCGTCGGTGATACGGAAGACACCGCCGAGCTTGCCGACGTCCTCACCCATGATCAGGACCTTGGGGTCGGTGTCCAGGGCCTTGCGCAGCGACTCGTTGAGGGCCTTCGCCAACGTCATGGTCGTCATGATCAGTTGCCCTCCTCGGCGAACGAAGCCTGGTACGCGGCGAACTGCGCCCGTTCCTCGTCGACGAGCGCGTGCCCGTCGGCGTATACGTGCTCGAACATCGACATGGCGTCGGGGTCGGGCATCGAACGCACCGCCTCCCTGACCCGCTTGGCCAGCGCGTCGCTCTCCTCCTCCAGCGCGGCGAAGAAGCCCTCGTCCGCGATGCCCTCGCGCTCCAGGTACGCCTTGAGCCGGGAGATCGGGTCCTTGGCCTCCCAGGCCGCCCGCTCGTCGTCGTGCCGGTAGCGGGTCGGGTCGTCGGATGTGGTGTGGGCACCCATGCGGTAGGTGAAGGCCTCGACCAGCGTCGGGCCCTCGCCGCGCCGCGCCCGCTCCAGGGCGGCGCGGGTCACCGCCAGGCAGGCGAGGACGTCGTTGCCGTCGACGCGGACGCCGGGGAAGCCGAAGCCGGCGGCGCGCTGGTAGATCGGCACGCGGCTCTGCTTCTCGGTGGGCTCGGAGATCGCCCACTGGTTGTTCTGGCAGAAGAAGACGACGGGGGCGTTGTAGACCGCGGCGAACGTGAAGGCCTCGGCGACGTCTCCCTGGCTGCTGGCCCCGTCGCCGAAGTAGGCGATGACGGCCGAGTCGGCGCCGTCCTTGGCCACGCCCATCGCGTAACCGGTCGCGTGGAGCGTCTGCGAGCCGATGACGATGGTGTAGAGGTGGAAGTTGTTGCTGTTGGGGTCCCAGCCGCCGTGGTTCACGCCGCGGAACATGCCGAGGAGGTTGGTCGGGTCGACACCGCGGCACCAGGCGACGCCGTGCTCGCGGTAGGTCGGGAAGACGTAGTCGTCGTCGCGCAGGGCCCGGCCGGAGCCGATCTGGGCGGCCTCCTGGCCCAGCAGGGAGGCCCACAGGCCCAGCTCGCCCTGGCGCTGCAGCGCGGTGGCCTCGCCGTCGAAGCGGCGCGTGAGGACCATGTCCCGGTACAGCCCGCGCAGCTCGTCGGCCGTCAGGTCGATCGAGTAGTCGGGGTGCTCGACGCGCTCGCCCGCGGGCGTCAGCAGCTGTACGAGGTCGGGCTGTGCGGGCTGTGCGGTCCGGGCGCTCCTCGCCGGCTGCTTCTTGGCAGCGGTGCGCTTGGCTGCGCCTGTGCCTGCGCCTGTGCCGCTGCTGCGTCGCGGCTTGCGCGCGGCAGTGCTCTCCACGGTCACGTGTGCTCCTCCGTCGGTCCGGCCCCCGGGGTCCGCCGGGAAGCCAGTGCGGCTCGCCTGGATCCATACCCGCGCACGGGGTGGGTGCGTCGAGCGTCCGGAACCAGGTGTTGTCGGTGCGTTCCGTCGCGCGTACGCAGAAGGCACGTTACCCAGTGCCCCACATATCTGCGAAACCCCACCTGACCTGCGATTTTGCTTGGATTTCCAAGTAAATCGGGGAATCGCGGAACACTTGCTGGTCACAGCACTGGTCACAGCCTCGCGGCCGCCGGAACAACGGCACGTTATCCCGCCGTACCGAGGCGCGGGAAGACTTCTTTCCTGCTGATCGCAGCGCCCGGACACCGTTTCGCGGCGCGCCCACAATCCGGCCTTTCGGCCCAATCCGGCGAATTCGGCCCCACCCGCCGCCACGCACGGCGGCACTTTCCCGCCACTCCCGGCTCGCGGGGGTCCGGGACGGGGGTCCGAGAACAGGCGCC
>NZ_JAAAXQ010000155.1 GCF_009916105.1 Streptomyces sp. GC420
GTGCTTGGCGGAGGCGAACCGGGCCATGTCCCCGCCGGTCTCTGCAATGATCACTTCGGCTGTGGCCTGGTTGATGCCGGGGATGGTGTCGAGCAGGTCGAGGGCGGGCCGAAAGGGGGGGCCATCGCCTCCTCGATCCGCTCGTCGAGTTGCCTGATGGCGCCGGCGAGCTGGTCGTACTGGTCCAGATACAGCCTCGTCAGGAACGCGTGGTGGTCACGGAAGCGGCCGGTCCGGGCCTCGGTGAGTTCGGGGATCTTGCTGCGGAGCTTGCGCTTGGCCATCTCCGCGAGGATCTGCGGGTCGTGTTCCCCGTCGATGAGGGCCTCCAGCATGGCCCGGCCGGAGACGCCCATGATGTCGGAGGCGACCGCGGCGAGCTTGATGCCGGTGTCCTCCAGCAGCTTCTCCAGCCGCTGCACGATCTGCCCGCGCTCGCGGGTCATCTGGGTGCGGGCCCGGGTGAGATCCCGCAGCTCGCGGATGGGCTGCGGCGGCACGAACGAGGCCCGGACCAGGCCGTGGGCGCCGAGCTGGGCCAGCCAGGCCGCATCGGAGACGTCCGTCTTGCGGCCGGGCAGGTTCTTGACCTGCCGGGCGTTGACCAGGATCACGTTCAACTCCTCGGTCAGCAGGTAGTAGAACGGCTTCCAGTAGCCCGACGTCGCCTCGATCACGACGAGTGTGACCTCGGCGGCCAGCAGGTGGTCCCGCAGGGCGAGCACGGCGTTCGTCGCTGAGGACGAAATGAGGTTCCGAAAGCGGCGCTGGCTCCATGCATTCCGCCGGGCAGACTGATCCCGTTCTTTTGATCTGTTCGTTCAGCGGCTTGATGTGTATGCCTTCGCGAGACGGAGCAGCGAGTCCGCTCGGCGCGGAAATGACGTCCCGAGAGTGAGGTGACCGACACCCACCGCACCCTGCCGACTCGGCTGGCTCCCGGCCTAGACGACCATGGAGGCCGTAGCGCTCCTCGTCACCGACTGCGGCGTACGCGACCGCCTCGGCCCTGACAAGACGGTCTGAGCGGGGTGTGCCCTGATTCCTCGTAGGCGGCTTGGGATTTGATGCCGGGCCGGACCTCGTGGGCGGGCGCCCAGTCGAGCAGACGGGACGCCCGTTCCGGCAATGGCTTGGGTTCGGGCGAACGTCAGCAGCGGAACCCGTGGGGCGTGTCCCGGGACTCGACGTCCGTGTAAGGCTTGAACCACTCGTCCCACAGGTCTTCTTCGGCCACGTCTGCTTCCAGGAAGTCGTGCGGCCTGTCGCTGACGTCGAGCAGCCCGCTCTCATTAGGCCTGGTCCGTGCCGTCGCGGATGAAGACGGTCACGCGCACGCCGCGTCCGACCGCCTCGCGCAGCAGCGGCAGGATGCTGCGCACCCGGTTCAAGACCCATGCCCACAGCCAGACCGAACTCCGGGCCGCCCGGATCTCGTCTTCGCACGTGCTGTAGAAGGTCAGTTCGTCGTCGATGCCCGTCACCTCGATGCCGGGCCAGGACGTCGGCGAGCGCGTTCCCGAACACGCCGAGCTCGCGCTCGTACTCGTGCGGCGGAGTGATCAGGTGGCTCGCCCGCAGCCTCCGTACTCCGGGAGTGCCTGCCAACGAGGCGAGGTGGGTGAAGGATCTGTCGTCCTTTGCGGCCCGGATTCGCTCCCAGCTGTCGATGACGTAGAGCCGGGTCTGGACAAGTGGCCGTTGGTGATCAGTCCCTGGCCGGCCACCAGCCGCTGCGACGACCGGTCAGGTGCGGGCTGGCCAGCTCGGTGCAGCCCGTCGGTGTCGACGATGACGATCCCGGGGGCGTCAAGAGGTCTCGGTGCCGCGGTCTGTTTGCCGCCCTGCAGCATCCCCCCGTAGGCGAGCGAGTTGGCCAGCCGCATCAGCACCGGTCCGAAGCGATGCTGCTCGGTCAGGGTGACGCAGGCTAACCTGATGCTGTTCCCACGCCATGACCGCTTCCGCCGACCAGTTGCCGTCGGGGACGTTAGGAGCTCTCGGCTGTGCCACCCACTTTGTATCGCGACACTGGTTACACGCTCCGGCATCTGATCGAGAACATCGAAGGCGGTCGTATCGGATTACCAGACATTCAACGCCCGTTCGTCTGGTCTGCGGCGAAGACGCGCGATCTCTTCGACTCGATGTATCGGGGCTACCCGATCGGCACCCTGATGTTCTGGGAGACCGGCGCTGAGGTGGGGACGCGGCAGATCGGAACGGAAGCCGGCGATCGGGCACCTCAGCTGTTGGTCGTTGACGGGCAGCAGCGGCTCACCGCCCTGTTCGCTGTCCTCACTGGGCGCAAGATCGTCACTAAGTCTTTCGACGAGATCAACGTTCGCATCGCGTTCCACCCGGAGGACCAGACGTTCGAGGTCACGGACGCGGCGATCGAGCGTGACGCCCACTTCATTCCGGACATCACTGCGCTCTGGGCCCAAGGTGGTTACAAGCCCACCGTCCGGCAGTTCTTCCAACGGCTCGAACAGGCCAGCGGCCAGCCCTTGTCGCACGCTGCCAAGGATGAGCTCGAAGAACGCGTAGACAGGGTCCGGGACCTGCACGAGTTCCGCTTCCAGGTTGTGGAGCTGGGTGCTTCGGCCAACGAGGAGCAGGTCGCCGACATCTTCGTGCGCATCAACTCCGAAGGCGTGAAGCTCAACCAGTCCGACTTCATCCTTACCCTGATGTCAGTGCATTGGGAGAAGGGCCGCCGCCAGCTCGAAGACTTCAGCCGCGGCGCGGTGGTCGCAGGACTCCCCGGTCCGAGCCCTCGAAACGCCTTTCTGGACCCCAGCCCGGACCAACTGCTGCGCGTAGCGGTCGCTGTTGCCTTCCGGCGCGCCCGGCTCCAGCACGTCTACAGCGTCCTACGAGGAAAGGACCTTGAAACCGGCAAGGTCACCGCCGCTCGACGGCAGGAGCAGTTCGACCGGCTCGCCCAAGCACACACGAAGGTCTTGGACCTGACCAGCTGGCACGAGTTCTTCCAGTGCGTCACGGCGGCCGGCTTCCGCAGTCGCAAGATGATCACCTCCGACAACGCCCTGCTGTACAGCTACACGATCTGGCTGATCGGACGCCACGACTTCGGACTGACGGTTGATGAACTCCGTCCCGTGATCGGACGGTGGTTCTTCATGGCGCACACCACCGGTCGGTACTCCAACTCGCCAGAGTCACAGATGGAGTTCGACCTGGGACGGATCGGCAGTCTGCCGCCAGGTGACGGCCGAGCCTTCACCGCGGAACTCGACCGGATCATCGCAGCGAACTTCACCGGCGACTACTGGGACATCTCCCTGCCGAACCGGCTGGACACGTCCTCGCCGCGTTCACCGGTGCTGTTCGCCTACCAGGCGGCGCTCAACATCCTCGACGCCGAAATGCTCTTCGGCGGCCAACGAATCCGTGATCTGCTTGACCCCTCAGTCCAACCCGCCAAGGCTGTCGACCGGGACAACCTGTTCCACCGCAAGGCGCTCGCCGTACTGGGTATCACCGACCGGCGCCAAGTCAATGCCATCGCCAACATGGCCTACGTGACGTGGCCGGCAGACGAGCCGGTCAACACCGACGCACCACATGACTACTGGCCGAGAATCGCGGACGCGATGGCCCCGGAGGTGCTCGAGCGGCAGGTACGGTGGCACGCGCTCCCGGTCGGCTGGGAACAACTCGACTATTTCACCTTCCTGGAACGGCGGCGCCAGCTAATCGCCAAGGTCGTGCGGGAAGCGTTCGAAACCCTCACGGGGGAACGCCCTGCGTACGTCCCAACCACCCCGGCCGACATGATCGCCGCTGGCGAGTCCCAGGGCACCGAGTTCAAGGCCAGCGCCCGCTGGAACGTGCACACACGGCAGGCCGACAAGTCCCTACGGCACAACATCGTCAAGGCCGTCTGCGGCTTCCTGAACGGCGAGGGCGGGAACCTGTTCATCGGTGTCGCCGACGACGGAACCGTCCTCGGCATCGAGAACGACCTCACCACTCTGGAGTCGTCGGCCAGCGTCGACGGGTATGAGCTCTTCGTACGCCAACTCCTCGACAGCAGCCTGTCGACCCCGACAGCGACCACCGTCCGCATACGCTTCCCCGAGATTTCCGGCAACGTCGTCTGCCAGATCAGCGTTGCCGCGGCAGGTAAGCCGGTGTTCGCCAAGCCCGCCAAGGGCGGCAACGGCGCCACCGACTTCTGGGTCCGGGTCGGCAACGCCACCAAGCAACTCCACGGCGATAACCTCCTGCGCTACCAGGAGGAACACTGGGGATGAGCGTCCCTATGGCCTGCCCTCCGACCAGAGGGGAATGACCTCGGGCCTATTCCTGGTGTAGACCGCGGTCCGGTTGCTGCCGAGAGCCTTGAGAGTCGCACTCACCAGACGGTGTGGCGATCTACATATTTGAGGCATCGACGGATGCCGCCGGTTGAGTCCGGTCGGCCTTCTCGGCCTCCTCGTCGACCGGCTTGAACGCGCAGTGGCCCGCGCACCGCGGGCGCGGTCGCCAAGGAGCAAGCGCAGGCTGTCGGTCGTGATGCTCGTTTGGGCTCGAGCCATACGGCGACAAGCCTCGGGTTGACGTGTGCTCATTGCGCTCGGCTCCGCCCTGTGTCGTAGGGAGTGCCGAGGTATGCGGGGGGCAGGGATGAGCACGTGGGATGCGGTGCGTCGGACGGCCGCGGAACGTCCACCGGACTCGCTCCCCTGACGGTGCCGGAATCGTACGTTCGCGTCCCGTAACTGGAACCCCGAACCGACGCGCCGGCCTACGCCGTTGCCCACGCCTACCGGCATTTCCTGGACGACCTGCGCGAGGGCACGTCACGCGTACCCGATTTCGAACACGGCGCCGCCCGGCACCGCAGCATCGCATCCGTCATTACGGCAGCGTGACCGGACGTGTCGGCCCTCGGGCGGAAGCGCCGAGCCGGTGATGAACAGTTCCCGCAGGTGGAGGCATCCGGTTGCCCGCACGCGATGGCTGCCGGGCAGAATGACCCTGACGGATTTCGATCGTTGTCGTCCGGGCTTCGGGGAATCAACTACCGGCCGCCCGGTGGGCGGGTGATGATACAAGAGACAGGTGATCAGGTCGGTGGCCGCGCGAATTCGGTGGAGTGGCCTGCCCGGATGGACTTGGGGGAATTCATGACGTTCGAGCAGGAATGGGCCGAACTGCGCGCGGCGGCGGCCGAGCGGACTGCCATGCAGACCAACAGCATTCCGGCCGACGGCGGCGGAGGAGGTGGTGGCGGGAACGACCTGGTGGTCAATCGGGACGACCTCGGCGCTATCGGCAATGACGCGTACGACCTGCTGGGACGGCTGGCGAAGGAGGGCGACATCGCCCGTCCCTCCACGTTCGACGCGGCGACGGCGCTGACCAACGGGAACTTCGTGAGCGGTTCGGCCGTGCTGAAGGTGCATGACTTCTGGCAGACCCACCTGAAGACGCTGCTGGACGCCTGCGCGCAGATTTCGAATCACCTCGATTACAGCAAGGCCCAGCATGCCAAGGACGAGGCGAAGATCGAGGGAGATCTGGCGCGGATATCCGTGCTCACGGAATACATGAAATAGGGCTCGGGGGAGCGCGCGACATGCTGAAGTACGAGGACATAATCGACGCCCCGGTGGCGAAGCTGAAGGCCGCCGCCGACGACTGGTCGGAGATGGCGGGGAAGCTGGACAAGCTCGCCACCGACGCCGCCGACGGGATGAAGGCCAAGGCGGACGGCGCGGCCTGGGAGGGCGTCAACGCAGGGGTCACCAAGGCGTTCATCGGCAAGACGGCCAAGGAGTTCGCAGACGCCGCGGCCGAGGCCAAGGGGGTGAAGCTGATCCTGGAAGAGGGCTACGCGGCCATCAAGAAGGCCAAGGACGACCTGGTCGACATCCGGGACCACGAAGGGCCCGCGGCCGGCATCCGCGTGGACGGCAACGGCAAGGTCACTGCGCGGAACCCGTTGTCCGAGAACGAGGCGGCGCGGCACGACCCCGACTACAGCGAGTTTCTACGCGAGGAGAGGCGGAACATCGAGTCGTGGCAGAAGAGGATCGACCTCATCGTCGACAACTGCAACGACACCGACCTCGCCCTCAAGAACACCCTCGAGGCCAACGTCACCGACCGCAAGGACTTCAGCGCTCCGACCTACACGAAGCTGGACCAGGAGGAGGCCGCCCGCGCCGCCGCTCTGGCGGCCAAGGGCCGGGACATCACACACGCCGAACTGCAGCAGCTCAACGAGCTGCTGAAGGACAACAGTTCGTCGGTGGAGTTCTCCAAGGGCTTCTACGAGAAGCTCGGCCCCGAGAAGTCGCTCGCGTTCTTCGGCCAGCTCTCCACGGACACGTACGAGTACGGCAAGGTCGACCCGGAGCGCCTCAAGGACGTCCAGGAGCTCCAGAAGAACCTGGGCCTCAACCTGGCCACCGCATCCCACGACAAGGAGTTCACCGACAAGTGGGGTCCGGAGCTCCGCAAGTTGGGTACGGAGCGCATTCCGCTGGCCAAGCACGACTACGGCGGGCCGTTCGGATACCAGCTGCTCGGCGGGATCATGCGGTACGGGGACTATGACGCGAAGTTCCTCAACCCGATCGCCGAACACGTGGCGCAGCTGCACCAGAAGGACTCGGACATGTTCGCCGACAACAAGGTGGTGAACAGTCCGTACAAGAACCCGTTCAACCCCTCCGGCGTGAACGGGGCCGGCTACGACCCGGCCACCGCCATGCTGGAGGCGCTCGGCAACAGTCCGGAAGCGGCCAAGAAGTTCTTCGCCGACCCCCCGACCGCGTACAACGAGGACGGTACGGTCAACCACGGCGCCACGGCCGACCTCGGCAAGAACAAGGACGGCGAGCGGATCGACAACTACCTCGACTTCTTCGGCAACGAGGAGTGGGAGTCCTTCCCCGACGTCAACTCGCTCGACCAGAAGGAGCTCGAGGCGTCGCTCGACCAGATGCCCGACGCCCTCGGCCACGCCCTGGAGGCGGCGACCCTCGGCTACCCGGCAGGGCACCCGGACGCCGGGGCGGTGCGGGACGCGGACAACGCCGCGGTCATGCAGCAGGTCATGGAGAAGTACGGTGCGGACCCGGGTCTGCTCAAGGAGCACCACGAGGCGATGGCCGACAGCCTGGGCGTCATGGGTGCCGGCTACATCGACGACATCAACTGGGCGTTGGCCAAGAACGATCCGGACAGCGTGTTCGCGCCGGGCAGGAATCCGGACGGGCGCATCGACTTCGCGGACACCGCGGACGGGAACGGGCGGAGTGTCGCCCGGAGCTTCCTCAGCACCCTGGGTCAGCACCCGGACGCCTACGCGACGGTCTCGACCGCGGAGCAGGTCTACACCCGCAGCGTGCTGGAAGGGACAGTGGGCCCGGATGGAAAGGTCAACGAGGGCGCTGCCAGGGCGACCGTGCGCGTGGGCGCCGAGGTGCAGGGCATGCTCGACCAGTCCCGGGCCGACCAGGTGGAGGCGACGAACCTCAAGACCCACGAGGACTACGAGAAGGCGGTCGCCAAGCGGTCGGGCTGGGTCGAGTTCGGGGCCACGGTGGGCGTCGCGGCGGGCGTCGCCTTCCTGCCCGCGACCGCGGCCGTGGGCACGGCCGCGGTGCTCGTCCCGCTGGCGACCGATACCGCGAGTGGTGCTGTCGAACAGGTCATAGGCCAGATGATCGGCGACATCTCGGACAACTCGGTGGATGAGCACAAGGAGAAGATGGAGGAGCTCACCGACGAGGAGAGGAAGAAGATCTACTCCGCCGGTGAGAGCATGGCCGAGTCCCCGATGGAGGAGTTCCTGGCGTATCACGGTGTGGACGCCGACAAAGACGTGTTCGCGCAGGACCTGCGCGAATCGATGCTGATCGGCTATGGGGTCGGCAACGACCGGGAGAACCAGCAGGGCAACGCCCCGGAGACCGGCTGAGGCCGGTGGACGGTCGAGGACACGTAAGGATGCGCACAGTGATCAGTCGTAGGTGGTCGGTACGCGGGGGACTCCCCGCCGCGGCCGTGGCCGGCTCGTTGCTTCTCGGGGCCACAGGTTGTGGAGGGAGCGGAGACGTGGACGAAACTCCGAAAACTCCCAAGGACTACAAGGTCGTTACGGGGACACAACTCTGCGGTGGCAGGGCCGTGTCCGCCGACGCGTCCCGGGCGCTGAAGGTGATCACGGGGTCGTCGCGGTTCGAGGCGTCGGCGGAGGAGTACACCGTCGCGCAGGCCGCGGCGGACCTGGTCGAGGCGTTCCCGGCCCCCACCGTCGGTAGAGAGGACGCCTGCCGTGTCTACACGCCCATCGGCACGCCGGATTTCGAACTCAGAATCACCTGGAGGCTGGTCGACGGCGCCCCGACGGACGACCCGGTGGCCCCGAAGTTCACCGTGCTGAAGATGGGGGAGGAGACCCTGGTGGCGGAGGACGTGGCGTACGTCCAGTTCGCGTGCAGGAGCGAAAGATTGTCCGACTCATCGCGATTGGCCCATATTCGAATCGGCGTGATGCGCTGGGGTATGCCGAAGCCACCCGAGGGCGACGTCGAGGCGTTGAAGGACGCCTACGCGACCGTGGCCCACTCCGTCTCGCTGGCCATGGCCAAGGAACTGCGCTGCGAGAAGAACGGCGGGCTCCCCGCGCGGCCCGTGCTGGATCCCGCATAGCCGCCGGCGCACGCGGAAACGACCATGATCAGGGGCCCTTGCCAGTGAGCGAGCCGCCCGCGCGGTGACCCGCCGGGGCCATGAGGTGGCCGTCCGCACAATCGAAGGCCTGGTGCCCGAGACCGCCGGCGGTCCGGCTGCTGCGGGAACTGATCGAGGCCGAGGCCACGCGAGGATCGGCGCCGAGTGGGGCGAACAGACCGACCCCGCGCCACCTGGCGCAACGGCCACCGGGAGAAGACGGTGACCACGCAGTTCGGCGACCTGGAACTCGCCGTCCCCGAACTGCGGGCCGGAAGCTTCTTCCCCAGCCTCCTCGAGCGTCGGCGCGGCATCGATCAGGCGCTCCACGCGGTCGTCACGGAGGCATACGTCCTCGACGCCACCTGCGTCCGAGAACGCGGCCCGGCAGCGCTGCCGGGTCCACTTCGTGCGGATCCCGGCGGGTCGCAGTGGGGCTCGGGGGTGGGGGAGCGGGCTACCGGTCGGTGCCTGCGGCGTACTTGGCGGTGTACTGCTGGGCGATCTCCAGCTGCTCGCGCTCCATCCAGGGGGCGGCCACGAGTACGTCGGGCAGCATCGCCCGTTCAGTGGTCACCGCGCGGAACAGGCGGGACACGGTCACGTCGTGGTCCGGGCGGTGCACGACGGCGATGTGATCGCCCGCGCTGATGTCGCCCGCATCGATGACGCGGAGCATTGCTCCGGGGGACGCGGCGCGAGTGCAGCGGCGTACCCAGCCCTTCTCGTCGAGCCAGCCGCCGAAGGTGCGGCAAGGGATACGTCCGCCGGTCACCTCCAGGACGGTGTCGGGGCCGACCCGCCATCGTTCTCCGATCAGGGCGTGGCGGAGGTCCATGCCAAGGACGGTCAGGTTTTCGCCGAAGGAGCCGTTGCCCAGCACCCGGTTCAGCTCCCGCTGCCAGTCGTCCAGGTCTTCCCGGGCGAAGGCGTACACGGCGCGGTCGGCGCCGCCGTGGAGGCGCAGGTCGCACACCGAGTCACCGCTGACTCCGCTGCCCGAGTGGCCGGGTGGCCCTGCCGGGGCCACCCGGACCGGCCCGTCCACCGGCTGCTTGTCGATTCCTGTCGTGCCGCCCGGGGCGTCCGTGTAGGGCACCGCGCGGGCCCGGCCGACGTTGACGCTGAGCACGGAGCCGTGCGAGCTGTTCACGCGTCGGGTCGGCGCGGCCGGCTCGGGTCCTGCGGCTGATCCGTCCCGAGGGGCGAAGGGGCAGTGCGCCGACACGCCCACACCCTGCTTCCGGGCGGCCTGTCCGGCCCGGTCGGCGCCACCGAGGTGGCGGACCCTGCGGCCCGTACCAAGCACGAGGTGGACGTCATCGCCCTTGCCCTGGGCGAGCGCCCGCAGGCCCCCGTGCCCGGATCGCCCTCCTCGGTGAGGCGAAGGCCACCGCCGCCCGCCGCGGCACCGGCGATCTGCAACGCCTGGAACGCATCCGCACCCTGCTCGCCGACCAGGGGTACGACACCACGGCCACGACGCTGGCCCTGTTCTCCCTGCACGGCTTCTACCCGGACCTGACAGAGTCCGCGGCCGACCGTTGACGATCTGCTCCTGGTCGACCCGGCGACCCTCTACGGGATCGGCCGGCCACCGGTCACAAAGTCATCGGCAGCCCCGGCGGCGCGATGAGGCGTGCCCGCGCACAGCGTCGGCGAAGTGTGGCGGCCGGTCCCGGTGACCTCGGGCGGGTCGTCGGCCGTCGTGGAGCCCACCGCCGTGGCTCTTGCAGCTGACCTGCTACCCCCAGGTGCCCAGGCTCGCGATACGCGGTGCCGTCGATGACCGGGGCCCGTAGCGGGCGGGTGCGGCGCCGGTGGGCGGATCGCGGTTCCACCGGAGGCGACGGCCTCCGGTCGAACCGCGCGTGCGAGGTGGCGGGTCAGGGCTGGAGCGGCATCGTCCAGCAGTTGGAAGTGGCCGGCTTGCCGGAGAGGCGGTCCGTCAGCCAGGAGATCGCGTCGCCCTGGTCGGTGATGAGGGGCACGAGGTGGTTGGTGAGGATCTTGTCGCCGAGGTTCGGCAGGATGACGGCGTCGTAGGTGACGTTGCCGCCCTTGCGGCACCAGTCGACGGCCAGTTGCCGGGCCTGCTTGTGGGGAACGATGTCGTCCTGGGTGCCGGTGGCCACACGCACCGGGCCGGCGGGCTTGAGTGCCCCGATGCGCTGCCTGTCGAGTGCCGCCTGCGCACGGGAGTCGGCGGCGATGACGTCTCCGAGGGACCGGCCGTCGTTGGTCCACTTGTTGCTCTTGGCGAAGCCGTAGCCGAAGAGGGCGTCGCCGACGCACATGGTGGACGCGTCCTTCAGCGCGGCCTTCCCGGTGGCGCTGATGTTCGCGTCGACGACCGCGCGCAGGTCGGGGTCGGCTTGGGCGAAGCCGTTGACGGACCAGGCCAGGGCGCCGGCGAGCGCACTGCCGTCGATGCCCTTCATGACCGAGGTCAGGTCCGCCGGGGGCGCGCCGGCGTAGGTTCCGGCGAGCTGGATGTCGGGTGCGTAGGAGGGCTGGAGTTCGGCGGCCGCCGCGCTCGCTCCGCCGCCCTGGCTGTAGCCGTACAGACCGGTGGGGGACGCCGCGGTGACCGATGCCCCGGGGACGGCGCGCGCGGCGCGGGCGGCGTCCAGCAGGGCGTGCCCTTCGTCGACGCGGTTGACGTAGGTGTGCAGGCGGTCCGTGGCGCCGAGGCCGACGTAGTCGGTGACGACCACTGCCGCCCCGGTGGCCAGGATCCGGTAGATGGACAGGGCTTCGTAGCCCACTGACATGGTGTCACCGGTGAGCGTCAGCGGGTGCTGCAGCGCGAAGGACGGCGCGCACTGGTCGCCCTGGCCCATGGTGCCCGAGGCCACCGCGACCAGGGGGCGCGGTCCGGTGCCCTTCCAGGCGGCCGAGGGCTCTATGTAGGCGCCGGTCACGGCGACGGGGAGCCCGGCGGAGTCGGTGGACCTGTACATCAGGCGGGTCGCGGTGCCCGGCATCGGCCTGCCGTCGAGGCCTGGGATGCTCAGCCCGAGGGGCATGGCCTCGGTCCGGACCAACGCGCCGTTGGTGGCGGGCAGTTCGGCTGGCGGGTTGTAGAACGCGGGGATGGTGACCCCGCGGGAGACGACGGGTTCCGCCGAGGACGCGGAGGCCTGCCCCGCGCACAGTCCCACGCAGACGGTACCCGCGACGACACCTGCCAGCAGGCGCAGCCCGGCGGGGGAGCCGCGGCGGGCGGCCGGTGCCGCCGGACGCGCGACGGCCCGGAGCGAGGGGGTGGTGACGGTGGCACCGGAACGGGTTCTCCTGCGGCTCAAGGTGTACTCCTCGTCGTTCGAGTGATCGTTGTCGATGTCGTGGGACGTGACGGCGTCCATCGCCCGTTCGGCGGCGGTGACGGCGGCGACGGCGATGGCGATGGGCGGCGACGGTCACGGATGGATCGCACGCTCCGGTCGCTCCCCGGGATCGGCGCGCCGTCGAGGACGTAGGGGCCGCTCTGACCCCGCACACGGCCCTCCAGGTCGCACACCGTGCCCGTCGACGCCGCTCCCAGGGCAGTCTTGGCGCGCGCATGCCAAATGCAGCTGGGGTTACCCGCGGGTACCTACTGCACGGTAGGGCTGGATGTCACTCAGTGACAAGACGTCTGCATGTGTCATTTCTGACCGGTCGCTATGCTGCGTCGGACCGGCGACAGAGGGTGGTGGAGCGAGGGTGCGCGAGGCGCCGTCCGCGGAACAGGGTCAGACGGCGGGAGCGGATGCCAGACCGTCGCTCGTTCAACGGCGCAAGGCGGCCCTCCGTCTGGAGATCTCCCGTGAGGCCGTCCGCCTGTTCACCTCACAGGGCGTCACGGCCACGACCGGGGAGCAGATCGCTCAGGCCGTGGGTATCTCGGCCCGCACGCTGTGGCGCCATTTCCCCACCAAGGAAAGCTGTGTACTGCCGCTGCTCGCGGCGGGGCTCGACTTCGCCATGGACCGCCTGCGCGACTGGCCACCGGAGACGAGCCTGCTGGACTTCTTCACGGAATCCTGCCGGAACGGCGAGCCGTCCTCCTTCACCCCCGCGATTCTCGACCTGATCCGCATGACCTCCACCGACCCGGCGCTGCGCGCCGTCTGGCTCCAGGCGCATGACGATGCCCTGCCCGTCATCGCGAGGCTCCTCGCCCAGCGGTCCGGCGGCAACGCCGACGACCTGCGGGTGAGGGTGCACGCGGCGACCGTCAACGGCGCACTGCGCGCAGGGGCGGAGGACTTCGCCCGGCGGTGCGCGGACGACCCCGAGGCTTCGGACGGCGAGATCGTCACATGCCTCCTCGCGGCCTTGCGCGCGGCTTCGGAGGGTCTGCCCTACTGAGGCCAGAAAAGGGCAACGGTGCCCTTCCCCGGCGCCCTTCCCCGCTCCACCCCGGACCGCCGGGCGGAGCGGGCTCCGGCCCGGGTGCGAGCCCTCCTTGGCCGTGGCGGCCGGTCACATCGCGTTGCCCGTCGGCGCGTTGTCCGTGCGAGGCGCCGTCCGTCCCCGTGGACAGCCGTTGGAGCGATGCGGAGTCGTCCGCCGCTCCCTGCTTGTACTCCGGTCGCCCCCACCACCCCTGACCACGGGTCTGCTCCTGGAGGCCCCGTTTCGGCATCACCGGCAGCCCGGCAGCTTCTTCCGCGGCCGGGCTGCCGGACGCCGCCCGGAGCGCGGCCGGGGCCTGCCGCGGCCCGCAACGCGGCAGGGCACCGGCCGTGACGGCCGGTGCCCCTGTGCCGCGTGCGCGGCTCCGCCCGGGGAGCTCCGCGGACGGATCGCCTACGCGGTGAGGGCCGATTCCGGGGCGCCCTCGCGACCGGGCGTCGCGGGCGCGGGCACCTCGTCCTCCGCGGGACGGTGGGTCCCGATCAGGCCGAAGGCGGTCGGCGCCGCGGCGGCGAGGGCCGCCACACCGCACACCAGGAACGCGGTGGTGAAGCCGCTGCCCAGGGCGTCCAGGGCCAGGCCGTGCGCCGCGGATCCCGGGGTGCCGGGCGGCAGGCCCTGGTCGCCGCGGGCCGCACCGTGGCCGCGCTCGCGCCCAGCGTACGACGAGCCTGCCCGCAAGCCTCCCGGTGCGCGGGCCGGTCACGGCCGCTGCCGGTCGCGGCGCCGGCCCGCGGGCAGGGGCACGGGCTCGGTCCCCGGCACCACGGTGCTGGTGAGCGTGCCGATGCCCTCGACGGTGAGGCTGACGGCGTCGCCGGGCCCGAGCGGCGGCGGGGTCCGCTCGCCGCGCCGGCCCCACAGTTCGGCGAGGCACCCGCCGTTGCCGCAGGTGCCCGAGCCGAGGACGTCGCCCGGGACGACGCGGGTGCCGCGCGAGGCGTAGGCGGCCATCTCCTCGAACGTCCAGCTCATGTTGGACAGCAGGTCCTCGCCGACGACCCGGCCGTTGACCTCCGCGGTCAGGGCCAGGCGCAGGAAGCCGTCGGCGTCCCGGTACGGCTCCAGTTCGTCGGCGGTGACCAGGCACGGGCCGAGCGTGGTGGCGGTGTCCTTGCCCTTGCACGGGCCGAGTCCGACCTTCATCTCCGCCGACTGGAGGTCGCGGGCCGACCAGTCGTTGAACACGGTGTAGCCGACGATGCGGTCGCGGGCCTGCCCGGGGGTGAGGTCGCGGCCCTCGCGGCCGATGACGGCGGCCACTTCGAGCTCGAAGTCGAGCACGGCGGAACCGGGTGGCACGGGTACGCCCTCGTGCGGCCCGTAGATCGCGTGCGGGTTGGTGAAGTAGAAGGTGGGCGCGGCGTACCACTGCTCGGGTACGCCGCCGGTGCCCTCCACGGATCGCCTGACCCCCTCGACGTGCTCCTCGAAGGTGACGAAGTCCCGTACGGAGGCGGGCTGGAGGGGAGGCAGCAGCCGTACACGGGACACGTGCGGGCCGGGCGGCACGTCGAGTGCCGCCGCGCCGGCGGCGAGCAGTCCGGGCAGGCCGCCGGTCTCCGCGAGCAACGTGGTGAGCGAGGAGACGCCGGGGAGGGGGAAGAGCGTTCCGTCCTCCTCCATGACGGCCACTCGGCGGCGGTGCTGGTGCTCGTAGGCGGCGAAGCGCATGTGCGGCTCCTGGTGGGAGAGGTCGTTCAAGGGGGTGCGGCCGCTCCGGCCGCAGGCGGCTCAGACGGGCGGGGCGACGAACACGCCGGGGTCGGGGTCGTTGAAGGACTCCCTGGCGACCAGTTCGTTCATGGGGTTGGCGGTGCCCCACTGGTCGGTGACCTCGGGCCGGGAGAAGTCGTAGACGTGCGGGTGCCAGGTGTCCTCGTCGAGCTCCTCCAGTTCCGTCGTGTACTCGACGGTGTTGCCGTGCGGGTCGAGGAAGTACGTGAAGGTGTTGTCACCCGCCATGTGCCGGCCCGGGCCCCAGATCTTCCTGAAGCCGGCGCGCATCACACGGCCGGAGCCGCGCATGTACTCGTCGAGGCCGCGCATCTCGAAGGAGATGTGGTGCAGGGACGTGTGCGGGCCCTTCGCCAGCGCCATCGAGTGGTGCCGGCTGCTGATCCGCATGAAGTGCATGACCTCGCCCATGCGCGGCGAGCTGAGCGTGTCGGACAGCCGGAAGCCGAGGTGGCGCTCGTACCACTCGCGGGTGCGGTCGAGGTCGGGCGAGTTGAGGACGACGTGGGACAGCTTGACCGGGATCGACTCCTTCTCCTCGATCCTGCGGTGCCGCCGCACCTCCACGTCGGCGGAGACCTCGATGGTGCGCCCGTCGACGTCGAAGAACCGGAAGCCGTGGCCGCCGCCCGGGGTGTCGACCTTGCCAGGCTGGGTGATCAACCGGACGCCGCCGGCCAGCAGTCGCTCGGCGAGCGTGTCGACGTCGGCCGGGCTCGCGGCGCCGTACGAGACGAGGTCGAGGCGCTTCTCGCCGGCCTTGCGCAGCCGTACGACGTACTGCTCGGGCGATCCCTCGGCGGCGAGGAAGGAGATGCCGGAGTCCTCGGCGACCTTGGTCAGGCCCCAGACGCCGGCGTAGAAGTCGAGTTGCCTGTCGTAGTCGGGCACGGCGAGGTCGACGTGCCTCAGGTGGGTGAGCAGGCGTGCGCTCATGGTGTCGGTCCTTCCTTCAGGAGAGTCGCCGCGTTGCCGCCGCGTACGGCGTCGAAGTCGGCCTCGGACAGCCGTGCGGAGCGGAGGGCACCGAGCGGGTCCTCGGTGCCCATGTCGAACGGGAAGTCGGAGCCGAGGAGGACGCGGTCGGCCCCGGCGACCCGGATCAGGTCCCGTAGGACGTGCGGGTCGTGGACGAGGGAGTCGAAGTACAGCCGCCCGAGGTAGCTGCTGGGGAGGTGTGCGCAGCCGGCGCCCGCGTCGGAGCGGGTGGCCCAGGCGTGGTCGGAGCGGCCGATGTGGGTGGGCAGGTAACCGCCGCCGTGCGCGGCGATCAGCTTCAGGCCGGGGTGGCGGTCCAGGACCCCGGAGAAGATCAGATGCGAGAGTGCGACGGCGTTCTCCGTGGGCTGCCCGACGGTGTTGGACAGGTACCACCGGTCCAGCCGCTCGTCGAGCGTGCACCCGAAGGGATGCAGGAACAGCAGCGCACCGCTCTCCTCCGCCCGGGTCCAGAACGGCTCGTACGACGGGTCGGACAGCTCCCGTCCCGGGGCGTGGCTGGAGATCTCCACGCCGAGCAGACCCTGTTCCAGGGCGTGGCCGAGGGCGCGTACCGCCTGGCCCGGATGCTGGAGCGGGACGAGTCCGAGTCCGCGCAGCCGGTCGGGGGCGGCCGAACAGTGCGCGGCCGTCGCCTCGTTGGCGAGCCGGTACACCTTCTCGGCCGTCTCCTCGCCCGCCCAGTAGTGGTAGTGCGAGGGGGAGGGGCTGACCAGCTGGACGTCCACCCCCTGGGCGTCCATCGCGGCCAGGCGCACGGTCACGTCGGTCAGCCTCGGGATGCGCTCGCGCACCATCGGCCCGCTGACGGCGAGGGCCGCGGGGCCGTTTCGGCGGGCGTCGAGCACCCCGGCCTCCTCGTGGCCCGGCAGACCGGCCACGAGGGCGTCGACCTCGGGGAGGAGGACATGGGCGTGCACGTCGACGGTCGGGGTGGTGTGTGCGCCGGCGTCCGGCGAGGGGCGGTGGCCGGGTGACGGGTGGTGGCCCGGCGAGGAGTGGTGGCCGGGCGCGGGGTGGTCGCTCACGGCAGTTCCCTGAGCATCGTCATGGTGCGTGCCATCAGGCCGGGCACGTCGGCGTCGCGCACACCGTCGAGCTGCCACCGGCCTATCTGCACGGACGCGTCCACCACCGGCCGGACTCGGCTGATCCGCCGCTCGTAGTACGCCTGGAGCAGCGCGTCGTCCCAGTCGTCGGTGCCGGCCAGCATCTGTGCGAGCACCCATGCGTCCTCCAGGGACATGGCGGCGCCCTGGGCGAGGGTGGGCGGGCAGCAGTGGGCGGCGTCGCCGGCGAGCACGACCCGGCCGCGGTGCCACGAGCCCTCGACCAGCATGCGGT
>NZ_JAAAXQ010000156.1 GCF_009916105.1 Streptomyces sp. GC420
GCTGTTCACCGCGCGGCCTCCGCGGCCGTGACACCACCCCCCAAGTGGTCAATAGAGCACGCGAGTTGGCTGTACGGTGCGGGTGACGGCCGCATGGGGCGGCCGCCTTTCGTCGCGCCGGGCAAAGGAGTCAGCGCCGTATGTCGTGCTGGGCAGGTGGGCCCGCCCCCGCGGGGCGCGGCCGTGCCGCGCCGGCGGCCCGGGGAGGCCGCCCCCGGTGCGGGTCAGGCCGTCGGGGCCTTGGTGAGGGAGGGGCGGGAGGACGTGCCGCCGGCGTCCGGCTCCACGAGGTCCCTGGCCATGAGCGTCGCTCCGGCGACCGCGCCCGGCATCAGGAAGACCGCCGCCAGCGGGACGAGGAAGGCCAGGGTCAGCGGCACCCCGAAGCCCAGGGCCAGCATCCGGCGGCCTCGCAGCACGGCGAGCCGTTCCTTCAGGGAGACGCGGCGGCGCTGGAAGGCGACGGCCGTCAGCTCCTGGGTGAGGAAGTAGCCGGTGACGCAGAAGCCGATGGCGGGCACCAGGGTCTGGCCCAGGACGGGCAGGAAACCGGCCGCGAAGAGCAGCACACCGTACAGCGCGACCCTGGCCAGCACGGCGAGGCTCTCGCGGGCGGAGATCACCAGCTCGCGCCAGAGCGGCAGCCCGGACTCGGGGACGACACCGTCCTCGTCGGCGTCCCTCTCGACCTGCTCGGACAGCGACTCGTAGAACGGCTGCCCGACCAGCAGGGTCACGGCGGTGAAGGTGATCACGGAGAGCAGCAGCGACAGGGCCCAGAGCAGGGCGGTGAGCAGGCCCCGGAAGAGGCCGGTCCAGGGGGAACCCCAGCCGCCGGCGAACGGGGTCGACCAGGCGACGAGGTCGTCCGCCCAGAAGGCGAGGGCGGTCAGGGCCCCCGCGTAGAGCACCAGGGTGATCAGCCCGGGCAGCAGGCCGAGGCCGTAGCGGCGGCCGCTGCGGACCACCCACCGCTGGCCCTTCATCAGATAGCCGAAGCCCGTTCCAAGATCGCGCATAGGGACAGGGTAATAACGGTCGGGCCGCCTCGTGCGTGACCCATTGACACCCTTCGCTGTACGTGGCTACCTTCACGCCAGCATTTCGAACGTGTGACGAAATACCGAACAACCAAGGGGCAATGGCCTTGCGTATTACGGGAATCAGCACGCACGTCGTCGGGACCCCCTGGCGCAACCTCACCCATGTCCTCGTCCACACCGACGAGGGCCTGACCGGTGTCGGCGAGACCCGCATGCTCGGCCACACCGACGCCCTGGTGGGCTACCTGCGGGAGGCCGAGGCCAACCACATCGTGGGCTCCGACCCCTTCGCCGTGGAGGACCTGGTCCGCCGGATGAAGTACGGGGACTACGGGCGGGCCGGGGAGATCGTGATGTCCGGCATCGCGGTGGTGGAGACGGCCTGCTGGGACATCAAGGGCAAGGCGCTCGGCGTCCCGGTGTGGCAGCTGCTGGGCGGCCTGGCACACCCGGACGGGCGGATCAAGGCCTACGCCAACGGCTGGTACACCACCGAGCGGACGCCCGAGGCGTACCACAAGGCGGCCCAGGGCGTGATCGAGCGCGGCTACCGGGCGCTGAAGATCGACCCCTTCGGCGCCGGGCGCATGGAGCTCGACCACGAGGAGACGCTGTACGCGGTCTCGCTGATCGAGGCGGTGCGCGACGCCATCGGCCCCGAGACGGAACTGATGCTGGAGATGCACGGCCGTTTCTCTCCCGCCACCGCGGTCCGGCTGGCGCACGAGATGGCACCGTTCAGGCCCGCGTGGCTGGAGGAGCCGGTGCCGCCGGAGAACCTCAAGGCGCTGCGCAAGGTCGCCGAGAAGGTGGACCTGCCGGTGGCGACGGGCGAGCGCATCCACGACCGCATCGAGTTCCGCGAGCTCTTCGAGTCCCAGGCCGCGGACATCATCCAGCCGGATGTGGGCCACATCGGCGGCATCCTGGAGACCCGCAAGCTCGCCGCTACCGCCGAGACCCACTATGTGCTGGTCGCCCCGCACAATGTCGGCGGCCCGGTGCTGACAGCGGCCTCCCTCCAGGTCGCCGGCTGCACTCCCAACTTCAAGATCCTCGAACACTTCAACGACTTCGCGGACGCGGAGATCAAGAAGGTCGTCAAGGGCGCCCCCCAGGTCGTCGACGGCTACTTCCAGCTCTCCCGCGAACCGGGTCTCGGCGTCGAGTTCGACGTGGAGGCCGCGGCGGAGTTCCCTCAGCAGCAGGCACGCTTCGATCTGTTCGCGGACGGCTGGGAGAAGCGCAACCCCAAGGGCACCGGATGAGCGACGAAGCAGCGAGAACGGGTGCGGAAGAGGCACCGCAGGCCCCGGCGCCCGCGGGACCCCCGCCGGGCGGCACGGCGCCGTTCAGGAGCGTCGGGCGGCTCACCCCCGCCGCGGCGACCAGACTGCTCGCCGGCCTCGCCCCGCCGCAGCGGCCCCAGGGTGCCGGGGCCTGGCCCGCGGGCGTCCGGGGCGCCAGCTACCTCGATCCCCCGGCGACGGCGGAGGGCCGGGGGGCCCCGGCACCGCAGCCGGCGAAGGAGACCGCTCATGAGCAGCGCTGACGTCGCACTCGTCCTCGACGCCCCCGGGGCGTACCGGCTCGTCGAGCGGGTGCCGGCCGCGCCCGGCCCCGGGGACGCGCTGGTGCGGGTGCACGCGTCCGGCATCTGCGGCAGCGACCGGGAGATCTACCAGGGCAACCGGCCCGAGGGATATGTGCGCTACCCCGTGACGCCCGGACACGAGTGGTCCGGGACCGTCGACGAGGTCGGCGCGGGAGTGCCCCAGGACCTGGTCGGGCGCAAGGTGGTCGGGGAGGGCTTCCGCAACTGCCAGGTGTGCGAGCGGTGCCACGCGGGCGAGACCACGCTGTGCACCGCCGGATACGAGGAGACCGGGTTCACCCTGCCCGGGGCCATGGCGGCCACGCTGACGCTGCCGGCCCGGCTGCTGCACGTACTGCCCGACGACGCCGACCTCACGGCCGCCGCCCTGCTCGAACCGGCCGCCTGCATCGCGGCGGCCGCGCTCAAGGCGGACGCGCGGCCCGGTGAGCGGGTGGCCATGGTGGGCACCGGCACGCTGGGCATGATCGCCGTGCAGTTCCTCAAGGCGGTCTCCCCCGCCGAGCTGCTGGTGGTCGGTACCCGGCCCGACCGCGAGCAGTTGTCCCTGTCCTTCGGCGCGACGGCGTTCCGCACCCGCGACGCGCTCGGCGGCCTCGGGGAGTTCGACGCCGTCATCGAGACGGCCGGCTCCGCGTCGGCGGCGCGCGCCTCGGCGGCCCTGCTGCGCCGCGGCGGCCGGCTGGTCCTGACCGGCATCCCGGCACCTGGCGCCGCCGGTCTCGACCCGACCGATCTGGTGGTACGGCAGATCGAGACGCAGACCGTCTTCGGCGCCCCGCCCACCGCGTGGTCGCACGCGGTGCGGATGTTCGGCGCCGGCCTGCTCGACCCGCTGCCGCTGGTCACGCACGAGCTGCCGCTCACCGAGTTCGCCCGGGCCATCGAGCTGGTCGGCAGCGGCGATCCCAAGGTGGGCAAGGTCCTGCTGCGGCCCCAGGGCGTGTTTCGAAAGTAGCGTCGTCCGCCCGCAGGGCGGGGCTGGGGGCGTCCGGTGCGTGCGATCGCAAGGCGGAGGGAGGAGAGCGCAGCGGGCTGCGCCGACGACCGACAACGCCGCGTGGGGGCACCTCCCGTGCCCGGAGGGCCACGGGGGAGTGCGTGCCGGGCGCCCCCAGCCGGACGGGACTTTCGAAACACGCCCTGAACCGCGCGCCGGTGCGCGTCACCTGACGGGCCCGCACCGGCGCGCACCCATTTCCCCGAACCTCATTCGAAATACCGAACACGAACGACAAGGAGTCCCGTGCCCGAACTCACTGGGAACACAGGTCACCGCCGGCCCGGCGAGAGCGCCCTCGGTCGGCTCGGGCTCGGGGCGCCCGACCCCGACCCGGCGGACTCCTCCGCGCACGCCTTCCCCGACGGGGGCACCTGGCGCACGGAGATCCCCTCCGTGGAGGGCCCCGAGGCACTGTCCGTCGTCCTCAAGGAGTCCTCACGGCTCGACGTTCCGGTACACCGGATCAGCCAGGGCAGCGGCATCTGGATGCTCACGGACGCCGAGATCACCGAGATGGCCGAGGCGTGCGCCGAGCGGGACATCGAACTGTGCCTGTTCACGGGACCGCGCGGCACCTGGGACATCGGCGCCTCCACCCGCACCCTCTCCGGCGGCGCCGGGCTGCGCGCCCGCGGCCACGACGCCGTGGCCGGGTGCGTGGAGGACGCGATCCGGGCCACCGGGCTCGGCGTGAAGTGCCTGCTGATCGCCGACGAGGGGGTGCTGTGGACACTGCACCGGCTGCGCGAGCAGGGCGTGCTGCCCGCGGACACCACCCTCAAGGCCTCCGCGCTCATCGGCCCGGTCAACCCGGCCTCGTACGCGGTCTACGAGCGTCTGGGCGCGGACTCCGTGAACATCCCGTCAGACCTCACCCTCCAGCACATCACCGAGATCCGCCGGGCCAGCCGGGCACCCATGGATCTCTACATCGAGGCCCCCGACGACCTCGGCGGCTACATCCGGATGTACGAGGCGGCCGAGCTCATCAGGCGCGGCGCTCCCCTCTACCTGAAGTTCGGCCTCAGCAAGGCCCCCGGCATCTACCCCTACGGGGCGCATCTGCGGGACGCCACCCTCGACACCGCCCGGGAACGGGTGCGTCGCGGCCGCCTGGTGCTCGACCTGCTGGCCCGCCACGGCGCCGACGGCAACATGTCGCCACTTGGCTCACGGCTGCCGGGTCAACTCAACAGATTTGCCCTTCCCGCATAACGCTCTCACAAAGTCGCTTCACAGAACGCCGCAGAAGCGCGCACAATCCAACGCGCCTTCGCACACAGATGTTCATCGCCGCCGACGACACAGCACCCTTCGAAACTAGGAATGATCACCATGCGTAACCGCAGAGTCGCAGTTACCGCCGCCTCCATAGCGGCTGCCCTGTCCCTCACCCTCACCGCCTGCGGGCAGGACAGCGAGGGTGGCAGCGAGGAGAAGAAGAGCGCCGGGGACGCGACCGTCGGCATCGCGATGCCGACCAAGTCCTCCGAGAGGTGGATCGCCGACGGCAACAACATGGTCGCCTCGCTGAAGAAGGCGGGCTACAAGACCACCCTGCAGTACGCCGAGGACGACCCGGACCAGCAGGTCTCGCAGCTCGAGAACATGATCACCCAGGGTGTGGACGCGCTGGTGATCGCGGCGATCGACGGCCGCGCGCTCGGCAACGTCCTCCAGCAGGCCGCCGACGCCGACATCCCGGTCATCTCCTACGACCGCCTCATCCTCGGCAGCGAGAACGTCGACTACTACGCCTCCTTCGACAACGAGAAGGTCGGCGAGCTCCAGGCCACGTACATCGTGGAGAAGCTGGGGCTGAAGGACGGCAGCGAGAAGGGCCCGTTCAACATCGAGCTGTTCGCCGGCTCGAACGACGACAACAACACGCGCTACTTCTTCCAGGGCGCGATGAACGTCCTCCAGCCGTACATCGACGACGAGAAGCTCGTCGTCAAGTCCGGCCAGACCAAGCTCAACCAGGTCACCACGCTGCGCTGGGACGGCGGCACCGCGCAGAAGCGCATGGACGACCTGCTGACCTCCTCCTACGCCAAGGACAGGGTCGACGCGGTCCTCTCGCCCTACGACGGCATCTCCATCGGCATCCTCTCCGCGCTGAAGTCCGACGACTACGGCAGCAAGTCCAAGCCTCTGCCGATCGTCACCGGCCAGGACGCCGAGGTCGCCTCGGTGAAGTCGATCATCGCCGGCGAGCAGACGATGACCGTCTACAAGGACACCCGCGAACTCGCCAAGGTCGCCTCGGACATGGTCGACGCGGTGCTGAACGACAAGAAGCCCGAGATCAACGACGACAAGACCTACGACAACGAGAAGAAGGTCGTCCCGGCCTACCTGCTCGACCCGATCAGCGTCGACAAGGGCAACTACAAGGAGGTCGTCGTGGACTCCGGATACATCAAGGAGAGCGACCTCGGCTGATCCCCGTACATCCCTGAAGGAAAGGCACGACCATGGCGGGACCCGTCCTGGAAATGCGCTCGATCGTCAAGACCTTCCCCGGCGTCAAGGCGCTGTCGGACGTCTCCCTGACTGTCCGCGAGGGCGAGGTCCACGCCATCTGCGGGGAGAACGGCGCCGGCAAGTCGACGCTGATGAAGGTCCTCAGCGGTGTCCATCCGCACGGCAGCTACGAGGGGGACATCCTCTTCCAGGGCGAGCCGTGCCGGTTCAGGGACATCAGGGCGAGCGAGAAGCGCGGAATCGTCATCATCCACCAGGAGCTCGCCCTGGTGCCCTACCTCTCCATCGCGGAGAACATCTTCCTCGGCAACGAACACGCGAGCCGCGGGGTCATCAGCTGGAACGAGACCCTGCGGCACGCGTCCGCCCTGCTCAAGCGGGTGGGCCTGGACGAACACCCGGGCACCCGGGTGGCGGACATCGGTGTCGGCAAGCAGCAGCTCGTCGAGATCGCCAAGGCGCTGTCGAAGGAGGTGAAGCTGCTGATCCTGGACGAGCCGACGGCCGCGCTCAACGACGAGGACAGCGGCAAACTCCTCGATCTCATTCTGGAGCTGAAGGCCCAGGGGATCACCTCGATCATCATCTCCCACAAGCTCAACGAGATCTCCCGGGTCGCCGACTCGGTGACGATCATCCGCGACGGCCGGACCATCGAGACCCTCGACGTGAAGGCCGCCGCGACCACGGAGGAGCGGATCATCCGCGGCATGGTCGGCCGCGACCTCGACCACCGCTTCCCCGAGCGCACCCCGCACCACCCCGAGCCCGGGGCGCATCCCGCCCTGGAGATCCGGGACTGGACCGTGCACCATCCGATCGACCAGCAGCGCAAGGTCGTCGACGGTGTCTCGCTCAATGTCCGGCGGGGCGAGATCGTCGGCATCGCCGGCCTGATGGGCGCGGGCCGCACGGAGCTCGCGATGAGCGTCTTCGGGCGTTCCTACGGCCGCCACGCCGGCGGCACCGTCCTCAAGGACGGCCGGGAGATCCGCACCAGGACCGTCCCCGAGGCGGTCGAGCACGGCATCGCGTACGTCACCGAGGACCGCAAGCACTACGGGCTCAACCTCATCGACACCATCGGGCGCAACATCACGCTGAGCGCCCTGCCCAAGGTCGCCACGCGCGGCATCGTCGACGAGCACGAGGAGCGCAGAGTCGCGGAGTCGTACCGCACCAGCATGAACATCAAGGCGCCCAACGTCTTCGAGCCGGTCGGGAAGCTGTCCGGCGGCAACCAGCAGAAGGTCGTCCTCAGCAAGTGGATCTTCGCCGGCCCGGATGTGCTGATCCTGGACGAGCCGACCCGCGGTATCGACGTGGGCGCCAAGTACGAGATCTACACCGTCATCGACAAGCTGGCCGCCGAGGGCAAGGCGGTCGTCTTCATCTCCTCGGAGCTCCCCGAACTCCTCGGCATGTGCGACCGCATCTACACGATGTCCGCCGGCCGGGTCACCGGCGAGGTCCCGCGGGCCGAGGCCACGCAGGAAGTGCTGATGCGGTTCATGACCAAGGACAAGAGGTAAGAGTGATGGGCGCGAACACAACCGCCGAGACCCCGCCCGACGCGAAGCGGCCGAGCGGGCCGGCTGCGCAGGAATCCGGCCTCGCCGGGCTGCTGGTGGACGGCATGCGCCGCAATATGCGGCAGTACGGAATGCTGATCGCCCTCGGTCTGATCGTGGCCCTGTTCGCCGTGTGGACCGGCGGAGACCTGCTGCTGCCGCGCAATGTCTCCAACCTGGTGCTGCAGAACAGCTACATCCTGATCCTGGCGATCGGCATGATGATCGTCATCATCTCGGGCCACATCGACCTGTCCGTCGGCTCGCTCACGGCCTTCGTCGGAGCGGTCGCCGCGGTGCTGATGGTCGAGAACAAGCTGCCCTGGCCACTCGCCCTGCTCGTCGTGGTGGCGATCGGGGTGGTCGCCGGCGCCGCCCAGGGCTACTTCATCGCCTACGTGGGCATACCGTCGTTCATCGTGACCCTCGCGGGGATGCTCATCTTCCGCGGGTTCACGGAGATCTTCCTCGGCGGCCAGACCCTGGGCCCCTTCCCCGACGGGCTGCAGACCGTCGCCAACGGCTTCCTTCCCGAGGTCGGCCCGGACACCAACTACCACAACCTGACCCTGCTGCTCGGCCTCGTACTGATCGTCTTCGTGGTGCTCCAGGAAGTGCGCGACCGCAAGCGGCAGCAGGAGTACGAGCTGGAGGTGCCGCCCCGCAACCTCTTCCTGCTGAAGCTGGTCGCGCTGATCGCCGCCGTCCTGGTCTTCACCATGCTGCTCGCCAGCTACAAGGGCGCGCCCGTGGTGCTGCTGATCCTGGCGGTCCTGCTCGTCGGCTTCGGCTATGTGATGCGCAACGCGGTCATCGGCCGCCACGTGTACGCGATCGGCGGCAACCTCCCCGCCGCGAAGCTGTCCGGCGTGAAGGACAAGCGGGTCACCTTCCTGGTCTTCGTGAACATGGGCATGCTCGCCGCCATCGCGGGCCTGGTCTTCGCCGCCCGCTTCAACGCGGCCTCGCCGAAGGCCGGTCTCAACTTCGAACTGGAGGCCATCGCGGCCGCCTTCATCGGCGGCGCGTCGATGAGCGGCGGTGTGGGCACGGTGCTCGGCGCCATCATCGGCGGTCTGGTGCTGGGCGTGCTCAACAACGGCATGAACCTCGTCGGTGTCGGCACCGACTGGCAGCAGGTCATCAAGGGGCTCGTCCTGCTCGCCGCGGTCGGCTTCGACGTGTGGAACAAGCGAAAGGTCGGTTCGTAAGGCAGTCAGTCTCGTCACTCACCGGAATCGGAGTCGCTGTGGACACGAGCAGACGCACCATCCTGACCGCGGCAGGGGCAGCCGGCCTCGCCGCGGCGACGGCCACGACCGCCCGCGCGGCGGAGAGCGGAAACCGCACCGTGAAGCCCAAGAAGGAGCTGTTCGGCCGGCTTGCCGACGGCACCAAGGTGTACGCGTACTCGCTGGCCCGGGGCGGGACCCGGATGCGGGTCCTGTCGTACGGCGGGATCGTGCAGTCCCTGGAGATCCCCGACCGGCACGGGCGCCGCAGGAACGTCTCGCTCGGCTTCGACGACCTCGCGGACTACGTCTCGTCCAGCCCCTACTTCGGGGCGCTCATCGGGCGGTTCGGCAACCGCATCGCCCGGGGCCGGTTCACCCTCGACGGGAAGACGTACCAGCTCCCCGTCAACGACGGGGAGAACAGCCTGCACGGCGGGAATGAGGGCTTCGACAAGCGGGTCTGGGACGTCGAGCCCTTCAACGGCTCCCAGTCAGTGGGCCTGCGGCTGCACTACACGAGCCCGGACGGCGAGATGGGCTATCCCGGCACGCTCAGGGTGCGGGTCACCTACACCCTGAACGACCGCGGGGACTGGCGCGTCGACTACGAGGCCACCACGGACCGGGCCACCGTCGTCAACCTCACCAGCCACGTCTACTGGAACCTGGCGGGCGAGGGCAGCGGCTCCGTGTACGACCACGAGCTGTCCGTCGCCGCGTCGCGCTACACCCCGGTCGACTCCGGTCTCATCCCGACCGGACGGACGGCGGAGGTCGCCGGCACGCCCTTCGACTTCCGCGGCGGCAAACGGATCGGGAAGGACATCCGGGCCGGCCACCAGCAGTTGCTGTACGGCAAGGGCTTCGACCACAACTGGGTGCTCGACAAGGGCGTCACCTCACAGCCGCGGCACGTCGCGACCCTGAGGGACCCGTCCTCGGGCCGCACGCTGAAGGTGTCCACCACCGAGCCGGGGCTGCAGTTCTACTCCGGCAACTTCCTCGACGGGACGCTGGTGGGCACCTCGGGCCGGACCTACCGGCAGGGTGACGCCCTGTGCCTGGAGACCCAGCACTACCCGGACTCGCCGAACCAGCCGTCGTTCCCGTCGACGGTGCTCAGGCCGGGCCGGACCTACCGTTCGACGACGGTGCACAGCTTCGGGGCGTAAGTGCCCCGGCAGCCACTCGCGTTGAACACCGTCTCTGCCGGATCCGTATAACTCGGCGGCCCGCCCACACCCGTGCGGGCCGCCCACGGCAGGGAAGGCAGGCAATGGCCGGGAATGTCACCGCACTGTTCCGTGCGTCCACCGCACACAGCCCCTCGATCTCCATGCTCAACCGGGCGAGTGGCGGAGCGGCCGGCCAGATCGCCGACTTCTGCATCCCGTGCAATCCGTACTTCCCCACGCCGCAGATGTTCGAGGAGATGGGCGCGAGGATCCGCGACATCCTCACCTACTACCCGAGCGGCGCGGACACCATCACCGCCGAGCTGTGCCAGGTGCTCGGCCTCAATCCGCAGACCGTCGCCATGGGCAACGGATCCACGGAGCTCATCACCTGGATCGACCACCTGCTGGTGCGCGAGTCGCTCGCCGTGCCCGTGCCCACCTTCGGCCGCTGGACCGACCAGCCGATGGAGACCGGCAAGCGCGTGGACATGTACCTGCTGCCCGAAGCCCACGGCTTCCAGCTCGATCCCAGCGCCTTCGTCCAGTTCATCCGCACCAGAGGCTCGCGCACCGCCGTCGTCTGCAACCCCAACAACCCGGACGGGGGCCTGCTGACGAAAGCTCAGGTGCTGTCCCTTTGCGACTCGCTCCAGGACCTCGATCTGGTGATCGTCGACGAGTCCTTCCTCGAGTTCGCCGACTCGGCCCAGGAGACCAGCATCGTCGGGGAGGCCGTGCTGCGCCCCAATGTCATCGTGCTGCGCAGCCTCGGCAAGAACTTCGGTCTGCACGGGGTGCGGTTCGGCTACCTCGTCGCCAACCCGGCGCTGGCCGGACGGGTCCGCTCGATGCTCCCGAAGTGGAACCTCAACGCCTTCGCCGAGCACGTGGTGTTCATGCTCAAGGAGCACCGCCAGGAGTACCGGGAGAGCCTGGAGCGTGCCCGCCAGGACCGCCAGGAGATGATCGCACGTCTCGCCCAGCTGCCCGGTCTCACCGTCTACCCCTCCCAGGGCAACTTCGCCTTCGTACGGCTGCCGGAGGGCGTGGACGGGGCGGTGCTGCGGGACCGGCTGCTCTCCGAGCACGGGGTGCTGGTGCGCGAGTGCGGCAACAAGGTGGGCTCCTCCAGCCGGTTCCTGCGGCTGGTCGTGCGGCAGCCGGAGGAGGTGCAACGCCTGATTTCGGGGATGGAACAGGTGCTGTACGGCCGCCATGTCGCCGCCGCTCCCGCCCAGGTGCCGCCGCCCCCGCCCGCGCCGATGCTGGCGCAGGTGCCCCAGCAGGTCCCGGACCGGATGCAGCAGGCGCAGCAGCCCATGAGCCAGCACCAGGGCCTCGGGCTGGTCCCGGCCCAGATGCGCCCCACGGCGTCGGCGCAGGCGCCGGCTCCCGCGGCCCAGGCGACGGGTGCCGGCGCTCCGCCGGCCCCCATGGCGATGGCCAGGGGCTACACCTCGGGCACGGCGGCGGTGGACCGGCTGATCTCGGGGGCCTGACGCCGCGGGGCCGCGTCCGGGGTCCGGATCCGGCCCTTGCTCAGGCCGGACGCAGCTGCCGCTGCCGGCAGCCGTTCTCAGCCAGGACCGCTGAACCGCTTGCGCGTCAACGCTTCACACCGGCCGATTCCGCGCCGGACGCCCCTGGGGCCACAGCCGCCGGCTTTGCCGAAATCACAGCCCGCTGCCATGCGATCCACAGGAAGCGTCCCTACGGTGCCGTGTTCATGACAGACACTCGTCCCCCGTCGGACGCAGGACCGTACTGCTCGCCACCGGAGCCACCGCCGCGGCCGCGGCCGTGGGAATCGGCGCCGCGGGTGCCGCCGCCCAGGGCCCGTCCGCCCCCGGGGCGGCCGCACCGGCCGCCGGCACCGCCGACTCGGCCGCCGTCTGCACCCTCACCAAGGAGATGACCGAAGGCCCCTACTACCTCGGCGGTGCCCTCGTCCGGGCCGACATCAGCGAGGACAAGGCGGGCGTGCCCTTAGAGCTCGCCCTCACCGTCGTCGACGACGACACCTGCGCGACCCTGGCGAACGCCCTCGTCGAGATCTGGCACGCCGACGCGCTCGGCGAGTACTCCGGGTACGTCGGCAACAACGGGCACCAGGAACCCGACAACGGCACCTTCCTGCGCGGCGGCGTGCTCACGAATGCCGGCGGCGTCGCGAACATCACCACCGTGTACCCCGGCTGGTACCGGGGCCGCTGCATCCACATCCACGTCAAGGTGCACACCGGGGTGACCCTGACCTCCGACGGTTCGTTCACCGGCGGCCAGGAACTCCACACCGGGCAGCTGTTCTTCGACGAGTCCGTGACGGCGGCGGTCGCCCGGGTCTCTCCCTACTCCACGAACACCGTCACCCGCACCACTCTCTCCCAGGACTCCATCTACGACGGCGGGGGCGCGGCCTCCGGTCTGGTCGGCCTCACGGCGCTGGGCGGTTCGCCCTCCGCCGGGTACCGCGCCACCCTCACCCTCGGCGTGGAGCGCTAGCCGCGTACTTCGCGGGGCCGGCCGCCACATGTCAGCGCCCCGCGCTCACGCCAGCCGGATCACGTTCCAGGACATCGGCTCCAGCGTCGTACGGAGGGTGCCGTCCGCCAGGGCGGTGCCCTCCGGTGCCGCAGGGTGCGGGGCGACGCGGTCCGGGTCCTGAAGGGTGTTACGCGCCTCGGGGTCGGCGTCCGCGAGCACGCTGTGCTCCACCACCTCCCCCAGCCCCAGGCCGCGCAGTGCCACCTCCAGGGGCAGCGGCTCGTGCTGTGCGCGGTTGACGGCGAAGACCGTGACCGCGCCCGACTCCGGGACGCGGACCGCCGTGGCGTGCAGCAGGGGCACCTCGCCGTACCGCGCGGTCTCGTACACCGGCGATGCGGCCCGTACGTCGAGGACCCGGCCGCGCCCGTACCGGGAGGCCTGCGCGAACGGGAAGAAGGTGGTCTGCCGCCACGCGGGTCCGCCCGGCTCGGTCATGATCGGCGCGATGACGTTGACCAGCTGGGCGAGGCAGGCGACGGCGACCCGGTCGGCGTGCCGCAGCAGCGCGATGAGCAGGGAGCCGAAGACCACGGCGTCGGTGACCGAGTAGCTGTCCTCCAGCAGCCGCGGCGCCTCGGGCCAGGCCGGCGGGTTCTCCCGCTCCTGCTGCTGGAAGCGGCTCATGTACCAGACGTTCCACTCGTCGAAGGAGAGCCTGATCCGCTTCTTCGACTTCAGCCGGGCGCCGATGTGGTCGCAGGTCGCGACCACGTTCTCGATGAACGACTCCATGTCGACGGCGGAGGCGAGGAAGGAGTCCCGGTCCCCGTCGAGCTCCTCGTAGTAGGCGTGCAGCGAGATGTGGTCGACGAGGTCGTACGTCTCCATCAGGACCTTCGCCTCCCACTCGGCGAAGGTCGGCATGGACTGCCCGGAGGAGCCGCAGGCGACCAGTTCCACGCCCGGGTCGATCTGCCGCATGGCGCGGGCGGTCTCGGCGGCCAGCCGGCCGTACTCCTCGGCCGTCTTGTGGCCGGTCTGCCAGGGCCCGTCCATCTCGTTGCCGAGACACCACAGGCGGATGCCGAAGGGGTCCTTGTCGCCGTGCGCGGCCCGCAGGTCGGACAGGGCGGTGCCGGAGGGGTGGTTGGCGTACTCCTGGAGTTCCAGGGCCTCTGCGACGCCCCGAGTCCCCAGGTTGAGGGCCATCATCGGCTCCGCCTGCGGTCCGATCCTCTTCAGGAAGGCGATGTACTCGCTCAGGCCGAAGCGGTTGCTCTCCGTCGACCGCCATGCCAGGTCCAGCCGGCGCGGCCGCTCCTCGACCGGTCCGACGGAATCCTCCCACTTGTAGCCGGAGACGAAGTTGCCGCCGGGGTAGCGGACGACCGTGACGCCGAGTTCGCGTACCAGCTCCAGGACGTCGGTGCGCAGCCCGGCCTCGTCGGCCGCGGGGTGCCCCGGCTCGTGGACGCCGGTGTAGACGCAGCGGCCGAGGTGTTCGACGAACGAGCCGAAGAGCCGCGGGTCGACATCGCCGACGGTGAAGGCGGGGTCGAGGGTGAAGTGGGCGGTACGAGACATGACGTCCTCTCAGGAGAGTTTCACTGCACGGGGTCCCGGCCGGAGGTAACCGGCCGGCGAGCCGGTGTGGTGGCGACGGCGACGGCGGGCGCCCCGAGCCCGCCGAGCCCGCCGAGCCCGCCGAGCCCGCCGAGCCCGCCGAGCCCGCCGAGCCCGCCGAGCCCGCCGAGCATGGTGCGCCGGTTGAGGAGGGCTGGTCGTGAGGACGGTTGCATGGCGGCCCCCTGCGTCGGCCGGCGGAACCGGCATGGCTGCCCGTAATCCACCGTCCGTAATATCGAACATCGCTCGGAACTTCGAACGGGAAGTTAGGATGCGTTTTCTGCCGCGTCAACGCTTCGCGCAGGATCCGCGGAAATCGCCGGCGGCCGTGCCGTCGAATGCCGTCGAACGGACGGCACGGGTGGCCCAGTGACGGCAAGGCCCTCTTGTTGCGGGCGGGTTGAGGCGGTACACCTCGCGTACGCATCCCCTCACGAGGCAGGTACGCGTGGGCCCGGAGAGCCGGGGCCGCCACGCATCCCCGGAACGCGGCCCCGAGCCATATCCGTGCTGGCGCCGACGCTCGCGTCGCCCACCCTCTTGAGTGGCAGATCAATGATCAGCTGCTGTACTCACTCGCTGGTGTGTACAGTCCCTGCTATGGACAGTGAGACAGTGCCCCTCGTCGCAGCCAGAAACCAGCTTGGGCAACTCGTCGGTCGGGTCCGCCACGGGCATGAGCAGATTCTGATCAGCGAATACGGCGAGCCGGCGGCCGCGCTGATCCCCATAGAGGATCTCAACGAACTGCGCAGACTGCGGGACGAGGCGGACATCGCCGCAGCCCGGACTCGCGAGAGCACCGCAATGGGTGCACCGATGCCGCATGACGAGTTCATGGCCCAACTGGAGACCGAGGATCACCAGGCAGCCGCCTCGTGAACCACACCGTTGTATGGCAGCACCAGGCCATGGACGAGTTCCGCAGACTTCGCCAGGTCGACCCCGCCGGGGCCAAGGACTGCGCAGCCGCCGTCCGCGCCCTGGCCGACGACCCCCACCCGCCGACGGCACGGGAACTGGGTGGATCGGGTTACTGGCGGCTGTCCGTGGCCGACTGGCGGGTGCTGTACCGGCCGGACCGGGAAACAGTCACCGTACTGGTCCTCAAAGTGGGGCGTGCGCTCTAGCCGATTGGCACGGCCCGGGGAACGGCAGTGTCATGTACGGCACTCGGCGCGCAGCGGACGGGAATGCGGGTACTCATTGAGCACCGGCGGCCCGTCACCCGTATAAGAAGGTGCCGGGGGCCGCGACCTGGTGTGGGGTCGCGGCCCGCCGGTCCAGCCCGGTCAGTCGCCGACCTTGACGACCATCTTCCCCGTGTTGTCGCCGCGCAGGACGCCGAAGAAGGCCTCCAGGTTGTTCTCGATGCCCTCGACGACCGTCTCGCGGTACTTAAGCTCGCCGGAGCGGACCCAGGCTCCGACCTCCTGGACGAACTGCGGCTGCAGGTCGTAGTGGTCTCCGACGAGGAAGCCCTCGATGTGGCCGCGGGTCTGGATGAGGCGGGCGAGGTTGCGCGGGCCGGGCGCCGGCTCGGTGGCGTTGTAGACGGAGATCATGCCGCAGACGGCGATCCGGCCGTCCCTGTTGAGGGAGCCGATCGCGGCCTCCAGGTGGTCTCCGCCGACGTTGTCGAAGTACACGTCGATGCCGTCCGGGGCGGCCTCCCTCAACTGCTCGGAGACCGGGCCGTTCTTGTAGTTGAAGGCGGCGTCGAAGCCGTACTCCTCGACGAGGAGCTTGACCTTCTCGTCGGAGCCGGCCGAGCCGATGACCCGGGAGGCGCCCTTCAGCCTGGCGATCTGCCCGGCCTGGCTGCCGACCGCGCCGGCCGCGCCGGACACGAAGACCGCGTCGCCCTCCTTGAAGGAGGCCGTGCGCAGCAGGCCGGCGTACGCGGTCAGGCCGGTCATGCCGAGCACGCCCAGGTACGCCGACAGGGGCGCCGCCGCGGGGTCCACCTTGACGGCCGTCCTCGCGCGGACCGTCGCGTACTCGCGCCAGCCGAACCAGTGCAGGACGTGGTCCCCCGCCTCGAAACCCTCTGCATTGGAGGCCACGACCTGGCCGACGGCCCCTCCCTCCATCGGCCTGTCCAGCTCGTAGGGTGCGACGTAGGACTTGGCCGTGCTCATCCGCCCCCTCATGTAGGGATCGACGGAGACGAACAGGTTCCGGACGAGGATCTGCCCCTCGCCGGGCTCCTGAACGGGCACCTCGCGCAGCGCGAAGTCCTCGGCCGTGGGCCAGCCCTGCGGACGCGCGACGAGATGCCACTCACGGCCGGTGGTGGGGAGTGCGGACATGCGGGGATCCTCCAGGAAATACTTCAGCAGATGAAACAACCATGCGCCTGAATATTTCAGGTTGTCAAGTATCGGGGTAGGATGGCGGGCATGGCCCATACCTCAGACCGTCTGACCCTCGAAGTCGTCGACCTCATCGGGTCCGTCGTGGCGCGCTACCACCACGAGTACGAGGATGCGGCGGCCAAGTACGCGCTGACCGGCGCGCAGGCGGGCGTCCTGGGACTTCTTTCCGCCGACCCGCTTCCCATGCGCCGGATCGCCCAGAAGCTGAAGTGCGAGCCGTCGAACGTCACCGGCATAGTCGACCGCCTGGAGTCCCGTGGGCTGGTGGAACGCCGCCCCGACCCCGTCGACCGGCGCGTCAAGCTCGCCGCCGCCACGGAGGAGGGCCACCGGATCGCGGCCCAGCTGCGCGAGTCCCTCGACTTCGCCCGCGAGCCGCTCGCGGAGCTCACGGTCACCGAGCGCACGCTGCTGCGGGACCTACTGAAGCGGATGCTGGGCACGCCGGTCCCCGAGAACGGCTGACGGCCCCGGCCCCGCAGGCGGTATCGGTCTCACTGCGGGGCGGCGGCGGGGCAGCGCGGCGGCGCGGTGCGGTGG
>NZ_JAAAXQ010000157.1 GCF_009916105.1 Streptomyces sp. GC420
GCCCCACCCGTCGTCCGCGCGCCTTCGCACGGCCTCGGCCTTCAGGCGCTCCGACTCGTCCCAGGTCACCTCTGGTCCCCGTCCGCCCCGGCGCCCGCGCGGTGCGCCGGCCTCACTCCATCAGACCCGTCTGCACCAGCGGGTTCCCCCGCCGCCTGGACACGAAGATCCCGCGTCCCGGCGGCATCGGACGCGGCCGGACGCTGCCGAGGACCTCGCCCTCGCCCGGGTTGCCGGACAGGACGACGCCCTGGGCGCCGAGTTCCTGGATGCGCTGCATGAAGGACTCGTACAGGGCGCGGCCCGCGCCCGCCGTGTTGCGGGCGATGATGAAGCGCACGCCCACGTCGCGGGCGAACGGCAGCGACTCGGTCAGCGGGGCCAGCGGGTTGCCGCTGGACGTGGACACGAGGTCGAAGTCGTCGACGACGACGTAGACCGTGGGGCCCTGCCACCAACTGCGGTCGCGCAGCTCCTGTGCGGTGACGTCCGGGGCCGGCGTGCGGCGCTTCATCAGACCGGCGAGGGCCTCTATGTGGTGATCCATGTTGTTGGACATGGGGACGTACTCCGCCAGGTGCGAGGCGGGCGTGGCGTCCAGCAGCGAGCGCCGGTTGTCGATGACGAAGAGCTTGCAGGAGTCGCCGTCGTAGCGCTCGGTGAGCTGCTTGATGAGGAGCCGCAGCAGATTGGACTTGCCGGACTCGCTCTCGCCGAAGACGAGGAAGAACGGGTCCTGGTCGAAGTTGACGAAGACCGGTTCGAGGTTGTTCTCGTCGATGGCGAAGGCGACGCCCCGCTCCGGGTGGGTGTGGCCCGCGGGGAGACGCGGAGCGGGCAGCTCGCGCGGCAGGAGACGCACGGCGGGCGCGCCGGGGGCGGTCCAGTGCCGGGCGGCCTCCTGGGTCATCGCGGCGGTCGCCTCCGACAGGTCGGAGTCGGAGTTGATGCCGTCGATGCGCGGTACGGCGGCCATGAAGTGCAGCTTCTCGGGAGTGAGGCCGCGCCCCGGTACGCCGGTGGGCACGTTGACGGCGACCCTGCGGTCGATCTCGGAGTCCATGGTGTCGCCGAGCCGCAGCTCCAGGCGGTTCATCAGGTGGTCCTTGAGGTTCGCCCTGACCTCCATGGACCGCGAGGCCGTGAGCACCAGGTGTATTCCGTAACCGAGTCCGCGCGCCGCGATGTCGACGACGGCCGGTTCGAGGCCCTCGTAGTCGGAGCGGAAGCTGCCCCAGCCGTCGACGACCAGGAAGACGTCGCCCCACGGCTGGTCGGCGGCGGAGATCTCGCCGCGTGCCCGCATCCGGCGGAAGGTGGCGATGGAGTCGATGCCCGCGCTGCGGAAGTACTCCTCGCGCCGGGTCAGGATGCCGTACACCTCGGAGACCGTGCGCCGCACCCGCTCCGGGTCGAGACGTGAGGCGACACCGCCGACGTGCGGAAGCCCGGAGACCGACGACATGCCGCCGCCGCCGAAGTCCAGGCCGTAGAACTGGACCTCCTGGGGTGTGTGCGTGAGGGCGAAGCCCGCGATCAGGGTGCGCAGCAGCGTCGACTTGCCGGACTGCGGCCCGCCGATGATCTGCATGTGGCCTGCCGCGCCGGAGAAGTCCCGGTAGAGGGTGTCGCGGCGCTGTTCGAATGGCTTGTCGACCACGCCGAGCGGTACGACGAGCCGTCCGGCGCCCTCGTAGCCCGGCCGGGTCAGTCCCCGGCCCTCCACGCCGGCGAGGCCGGGCAGCAGCTCGTCCAGGGTGGGCGGGTTGTCCAGTGGAGGCAGCCACACCTGGTGCGCGGAGGCGCCGCGCCCCTCGAGCCGGCGCACGATCACGTCGAGGACCGTGTCGGCCAGCGCGTCGTCCTCCCCGGGCCGGGCGCCGGGCACGGGCGCCACGGCCTCCGGCTCGACGTGGCTCACCGGCACGGGCGCGGCGGTGAACCGCACCGGCCTGCGGTCCACCGGCAGTGGTCCGCCCGCGACGGCGGCCCGCTGCGACGAGGAGCGGTACACCCCGGACACGTACGCCGCCTTGAACCGCACCATCTCGTCGGTGCCGTACTTCAGGAAGCCGGAGCCGGGCACGTTGGGGAGCTGGTAGGCGTCCGGCACGCCCAGCGCCGCGCGCGACTCGGCGGCGGAGAAGGTGCGCAGACCGATGCGGTACGACAGATACGTCTCCAGGCCGCGCAGCCGGCCCTCCTCCAGGCGCTGCGAGGCCAGCAGCAGGTGCACGCCCAGCGAACGGCCGATGCGCCCGATCTGCACGAACATCTCGATGAAGTCGGGCTTGGCGGTTAGCAGTTCGCTGAACTCGTCGATGACCAGCACCAGTGAGGGCAGCGGCTGCAGCGCCGCTCCGGCCGCGCGTGCCTTCTCGTAGTCGTGGACGTTGGCGTAGTTGCCGGCGTCGCGCAGCATCTCCTGGCGGCGGTTGAGTTCGCCGCGGATGGAGTCGCCCATGCGGTCCACCAGCGTCAGGTCGTCCGCGAGGTTGGTGATGACGGCCGCCACGTGCGGCATCTGCGCCATGCCCGCGAAGGTCGCGCCGCCCTTGAAGTCGGCGAGGACGAAGTTCAGCGTCTCGGAGGAGTGGGTGACGGCGAGTCCGAGGACGAGTGTGCGCAGCAGTTCGGACTTGCCGGAGCCGGTGGCGCCGACGCACAGACCGTGCGGGCCCATGCCCTCCTGCGCGGCCTCCTTGAGGTCGAGCATGACGGGCGTGCCGTCCTCGCCGACGCCGATGGGAACGCGCAGCCGTTCGGCCTGGGAGCGTGGCCGCCAGGTGCGGGTGACGTCGACCGAGGACGCGTCGCCGAGGTTCAGCAGATCGGTGAACTCGAGGTTGGCGAGCAGCGGTTCCTCGTCGTCGCCGCCGCCGGCCATGCGCAGCGGCGCCAGCTGGCGGGCGAGTGCCTCCGCGGCCTCGTACGAGAGCCGGTCCGGTACGCCGTCGTAGACCAGTCCGTGGCCCGACTCCAGCCGCAGCGAGTCCGGGTGCACGTCGATGGAGAGCCCGCCGCGCGGGCCGTGGTGGTCGCCCGGCACGACCTCGATGACGGTGATGCCCTGCAGGCCCTCGGCGGAGGCGAGCGGCGAGGTCGGGGGTACTCCCTCGCCGTCGAGTACGACGACGATGTGCGGCTGCTCGAGCAGCGGCTGGCCTCCCGGCTGGAAGCGGGGGCGGCCGTCGAGCCGTCCGGCCAGCAGCTCCTCGAGTTCGAAGGCGTCCGTCGTGATCAGGCGCCGGCTGCCCGCGCCGTCGGTGCTGCCCGGTGCCTGGCAGTGCGGCAGCCACTTGGCCCACTCCCAGTGCGCGGCCTCCTCGCGCCCGGCGGCGACGGCGACGACCAGGTCGTCGGGAGAGTGGAGGGAGGCCAGCGAGCCGAGCATCGCGCGCACCGCGGAGCGCACGGACTCCGCCTCTCCGCTGACGGTCAGGTGGTAGAAGGCGCGCAGCGAGACCGCCATCGGCAGCCCGTCCAGGGTGCTGTGCGCGGCGACGAAGTGCTGCATGGCGCCCGCGGTGAGCGGTTCCAGAGCGTCGACGGGCGCGGTCTCCGGCTCGATGAGCGGCGCGGCGAGCTGCTGGCTGCCGAGGCCGACGCGCACCTGGGCGAAGTCGTCGTCGCCGACGCGCCGTTCCCACACCCGGCTGCCCTCGGCGACCAGCGCCCACAGCTGCTCGGGAGCCGGGTGGAAGTAGAACTGCGCGTCGCGCTGGAGGCGCGCGGTGCGCAGGACGTGCTTGCGGGTCTGCGACAGGTAGCGCAGGTAGTCCCGGCGCATGTCGGCGAGTTGGCCCTGGGTGCCGCGCCGGTAGCGGACCAGCATGGCGATGGCCATGGCGATCGTCGACGCGATCATGATCATGCCCATGATCCGCATGATCGGGTTGGGCGTCATGAAGAAGAACACGACCGACCCGCCCATGCCGAGCATCGGCAGGAGCTGCATCAGCGCGCCTTCCTGCTGCCCGCGCGGCAGTTCGGGCGGAGGTTGCAACTGCACCGGATCGGTGGGCACTTCGGACGGCAGCGCCCGGGGCGGGCGCTTCACGACGATCTGGCTCACAGCACACCAATTCCCTTGCCGGACGGAGTACTTCCTATCGGCGCCCCCGTGGCGACTGGCTCCGTCCGCGGTCAGGGATCCTACTTGCGAAGGGCCCTCCGGGTTGGCGGTAGGGTGGCGCGGCCGGTGTACGCAGCCGCGAACATCCCCGGAAATACGGGGTCATTCGAGGCGCTCGGCCCGTCCGTGATCCAAGAGGTCCACCCGATCCGCACCGTTCGCACCCAGGAGGTTCACCGGGGGAGGAACGGCCCGGGAAGGCATTTGAGCGGCGAGTGGGAACGACAGGTGAGCATGAGGGGGAGCAGCAGGTGAGCACGAGGGGGAACGACACGTGAGCATGACCGCACAGGCGAGCGGCGCCACGACCGGCCAACCGGTCCCCGGCGCACTGTCCGGCAGCGGCACCGGCTTCTGCCGGGTCACGGTCGTCGCGCCGGACGGCCGCGTCGACGTCGCCCTGCCCGACGACATTCCCGTCGCCGACCTCTACCCCGAGATCCTGCGCCTGTCCGGGCAGACGCCCGCGGCGGGCGCCCCGGTCGGCTACCACCTCGTACGCCGTGACGGGACCGTGCTCGACGGCGCCCGCTCGCTGCTGGCGCAGCGCATCCTGGACGGCGAACTCCTGGCGCTGCGCCCCTTCGCCGAGTCGCTGCCCCCGGCGGTGTTCGACGATGTCTCCGACGCCGTCGCCTCCGCCGTCACCCGTGACCGCACCCTGTGGAACGAGTCCCTGTTGCGGGGCGCAGGCCTGTTCGGCGGCTCGGTCCTGCTGGTGCTGCTGGGCTTCGTCCTGTGGACCGCCGACCCGGGTCACGACATGCACGGCCTGCCGGGCGTGCTGGCCACCGTCGCGGGCGTCCTGCTGCTGGCCCTCGCGGCCGTACGGGCCCGTGTGTACGACGACCGCGGCTCGTCGGTCGCCCTCGGCACCGGGGCGCTGGCGAACATCGCGGTCGCCGCCACCGGGCTGCTGCCGCTGCCCGAGGGGCAGGGCATCGGCAGGCTGCAGTTCCTGCTCGCCTGCGCCGCGGTCCTGGTCGCCTCGCTCTTCCTGATGATCGTCACTCCCGGCGGCGACGGCCCGTTCGTGGCGTTCGTCTTCGCCTCGGCCGTCGGGCTGCTGGTCACCTTCACGGCGATACTCACCGGCCTGGAGCCGGTCGAGACGGCGGCCGCCTGCGCCCCGTTCGCCGTGGGCGCGCTCGCCTTCCTGCCCGGTCTGTCGACCCGCTTCGCGCGCCTGCCGATCGGCTTCGAGCCGCCCCGGGCCGCGGTCGGCGACCACAGGACCGGCCCCGGCGGCGAGCCGGGCACCGGACCGGCCCCCGTCGACGCCGAACGCATCGCGGTCCGGGCCAGGCGCGGCCACGAACTGCTGGTCGGCCTGGTGGGCGGCTGCGCGCTGCTCGTCGTGGGCGCCTCGGCGGTGCTCGGCTTCTCCGACGACGTGTGGGCGCAGCTGCTGGCCCTCGCGTCCGGCGTGGCCATGCTGATGCGCGCCAGTCTGTTCCGCTACACGGCGCAGGTCGGCTGCGCCCTGGCGGCGGGACTGGCCTCTCTGGTGCTGCTGGGCCTCGGGCTGGCCCTGAACCCGCCGGAGGGAGTCGTACGGGCCGCCCTGCGGGGCGACAGCGGGGCACTCGACCTGCGCGTCATCTGGCTCGCTGCGGCGATCACGCTGGTCGCCGCGCTGATCACGGCCATCGCGCTGATCGTGCCGCGCACCGGTGTCACCCCGTTCTGGGGGCGGTTCCTGGAGATCGCGGAGTCCTTCGTGCTGCTGACGCTCGTACCGCTGTGCCTGGCGGTCTTCGACGTCTACCACTCCATCCGCGCCCTGACCTCCTGACCCCTCCTCGGGGACCTCCTGACCCCTCCTCGGGCACCCGAGGGCCGCGACCGTCCGAGGACCTCCCGAGCCGCCGGGAAGGCCCCGTATCCTCGCGGTACGACCGCCGGTAAGCCGACCGCCCACACCCTGGTACGCTGTGTGACGGCCGTTTGTGTACGCGTCCCCGGTCCATCCTGGGGACTGCGCCCAGCGGATCCCCGCCTCCCGAGTCACGGAAGACACCCTGAGAAGCAGACCAGGGGCACTCGGCGGCAACGAATACCCGAGGAGTACCGCGTGTCGCTCGACGCAGCCACGAAGAAGCAGATCATGTCCGAGTTCGCCACCAAGGAGGGTGACACCGGTTCCCCCGAGGTTCAGGTCGCGCTGCTCTCCCGCCGCATCTCGGACCTGACGGAGCACCTCAAGACCCACAAGCACGACCACCACTCCCGTCGTGGTCTGCTGCTGCTGGTCGGCCAGCGCCGCCGCCTGCTGCAGTACCTGGCGAAGAAGGACATCCAGCGCTTCCGCGCGCTGGTGGACCGCCTGGGCATCCGCCGCGGTGCCGCCGGTGGTGCCAAGTAAGACGCCGTGGAGGGAGCGGTTCCCGGAACTGGGGGCCGCTCCCTTTGCCGTATGCGTGAACCGGCACGAACCGTACGCACGTCACGCGGAGCGGCTCACGCGAGCGGCGCGGGACACGGCGCGGGCGACGGCACGGGAAACCTGACCGCCGGCCGGCGCACGACGGGAACATGACAGCTCATGACGTCACGCCGTGGCGGCCCGCGCGGCCGGCACGCACACGAATGACCGCCCGGCCCGCCGGGCACATGGCCGCACAGCGGCGCGCACGCCGATCGTGCGCGTCCGCCGACACCGGCGTAAGGGACCGGACGCTTCAGCCGTCGTGACGATGGCCGAACCTTTGTAGTCTGGTCCCAACAACGACATACAGAACGAGGACGGAGCGCCCATCCGCCGCCGGTCCTCGGTAGTGGCCCCCGGAGCACATGCACCCCGGGTGCTTCGATCGAAGACCGGCCCGCACAGCGGTGCTCCTCCGGACACCGTCCCCGTGCCACACGGGCAGGGGACGCCGACGAGGAGATATTCCTGGTGGAGAACGAGACCCACTACGCCGAAGCCGTGATCGACAACGGTACCTTCGGCACCCGCACCATCCGCTTCGAGACGGGCCGGCTGGCCCGTCAGGCCGCCGGCTCGGCCGTGGCCTACCTGGACGACGACACCATGGTGCTGTCGGCCACCACTGCTTCCAAGAACCCCAAGGACCAGCTCGACTTCTTCCCCCTCACGGTGGACGTCGAGGAGCGGATGTACGCCGCCGGCAAGATCCCCGGCAGCTTCTTCCGCCGGGAGGGCCGCCCCTCCGAGGACGCCATCCTCACCTGCCGCCTGATCGACCGCCCGCTGCGCCCGTCCTTCAAGAAGGGCCTGCGCAACGAGATCCAGGTCGTCGCGACGATCATGGCGCTGAATCCCGACCACCTCTACGACGTGGTCGCCATCAACGCCGCCTCCGCCTCCACGCAGCTGGCCGGCCTGCCCTTCTCCGGCCCGATCGGCGGCGTCCGCGTCGCGCTGATCAGCGGCCAGTGGGTGGCCTTCCCCACCCACACCGAGCTCGAGGACGCCGTCTTCGACATGGTGGTCGCGGGCCGCGTCCTGGAGGACGGCGACGTCGCGATCATGATGGTGGAGGCCGAGGCCACCGAGAAGACCATCCAGCTCGTCAAGGGCGGCGCCGAGGCGCCGACCGAGGAGGTCGTCGCCGCCGGTCTCGACGCGGCGAAGCCCTTCATCAAGGTGCTGTGCAAGGCGCAGGCCGACCTCGCCGCGAAGGCCGCCAAGCCCACCGCCGAGTTCCCGATCTTCCTTGACTACCAGGACGACGTCCTGGAGGCCCTCACGGTCGCTGTCAAGGACGAGCTCGCCCAGGCGCTCACCATCGCCGGCAAGCAGGACCGCGAGGCCGAGCTGGACCGCGTCAAGGCGCTCGCCGCCGAGAAGCTGCTCCCGCAGTTCGAGGGCCGCGAGAAGGAGATCTCCGCGGCCTACCGTTCGCTGACCAAGACCCTGGTCCGCGAGCGCGTCATCAAGGACAAGGTCCGCATCGACGGCCGCGGCGTGACGGACATCCGTACACTCGCCGCCGAGGTCGAGGCCATCCCGCGGGTGCACGGCTCCGCGCTGTTCGAGCGTGGCGAGACCCAGATCCTGGGCGTCACCACCCTCAACATGCTCCGCATGGAGCAGCAGCTGGACACCCTCTCCCCGGTGACCCGCAAGCGGTACATGCACAACTACAACTTCCCGCCGTACTCCACTGGCGAGACGGGCCGCGTCGGATCCCCGAAGCGCCGCGAGATCGGCCACGGCGCCCTCGCCGAGCGCGCCCTGATCCCGGTCCTGCCGACGCGCGAGGAGTTCCCCTACGCGATCCGCCAGGTCTCCGAGGCGCTGGGGTCCAACGGCTCGACCTCCATGGGCTCGGTGTGCGCCTCCACCATGTCGCTGCTGAACGCCGGTGTGCCGCTCAAGGCCCCGGTCGCCGGCATCGCCATGGGCCTGATCTCCCAGGAGATCGAGGGCGAGACCCACTACGTCACCCTCACCGACATCCTCGGTGCGGAGGACGCCTTCGGCGACATGGACTTCAAGGTCGCCGGCACCAAGGAGTTCGTGACCGCCCTCCAGCTCGACACCAAGCTGGACGGCATCCCGGCCTCCGTCCTGGCCGCGGCCCTCAAGCAGGCCCGTGACGCCCGGCTGCACATCCTCGACGTGATGATGGAAGCCATCGACACGCCGGACGAGATGTCCCCGAACGCCCCGCGGATCATCACCGTCAAGATCCCCGTGGACAAGATCGGCGAGGTCATCGGCCCCAAGGGCAAGATGATCAACCAGATCCAGGAGGACACCGGCGCCGAGATCACCATCGAGGACGACGGCACGATCTACATCGGCGCCCAGGCCGGCTCGCAGGCCGAGGCCGCCCGCGCGACGATCAACTCGATCGCCAACCCGACCATGCCGGAGGTCGGCGAGCGCTACCTGGGCACGGTCGTGAAGACCACCACCTTCGGTGCCTTCGTCTCCCTGCTCCCCGGCAAGGACGGCCTGCTGCACATCTCGCAGATCCGCAAGCTCGCCGGTGGCAAGCGCGTGGAGAACGTCGAGGACGTGCTCGCGGTGGGCTCGAAGGTCCAGGTGGAGATCGCCGAGATCGACCAGCGCGGCAAGCTCTCCCTCATCCCCGTGATCGAGGGCGAGGAAGAGTCCGCGGACGAGAAGAAGGACGAAGCGGCCCAGTGACGCCCCGTCCTCAGGCGACGGCCCGCACCTCCTCGGAGGGGCGGGCCGTCCCCCGTACCAAGACCCTGATCAAGGGACAGGGCGGCATCGGCACGGTCCGCAGGACCGTCCTCCCCGGCGGCCTGCGCGTCGTCACGGAGACGCTGCCCTCCGTGCGCTCCGCGACCTTCGGCATCTGGGCGCACGTCGGCTCCCGCGACGAGACGCCCACCCTGAACGGCGCCACGCACTACCTGGAGCACCTCCTCTTCAAGGGCACGCGCAGCCGCTCCGCCCTGGACATCTCCTCCGCCATCGACGCGGTCGGCGGCGAGATGAACGCCTTCACGGCGAAGGAGTACACCTGCTACTACGCGCGGGTCCTGGACACCGATCTGCCGCTCGCCATCGACGTCGTCTGCGACATGCTCACCGGCTCGCTGATCCTCCAGGAGGACGTCGACGCCGAACGCGGGGTCATCCTCGAAGAGATCGCGATGACCGAGGACGACCCCGGTGACTGCGTCCACGACCTCTTCGCGCACACCATGTTCGGCGACACCCCGCTGGGCCGCCCGGTCCTCGGCACCGTCGACACCATCAACGCGCTCACCGCGGACCGCATCCGCCGCTTCTACAGGAAGCACTACGACCCCACCCACCTGGTCGTCGCCGCCGCGGGCAACGTCGACCACGCCAAGGTCGTACGCCGGGTCCGCGCCGCCTTCGAGAAGGCCGGCGCGCTCACCCGCACGGACGCCGAGCCCCTCGCGCCCCGCGAGGGCACCAAGCCGCTGCGCACGGCCGGCCGCGTCGACCTCCTCGACCGCAGGACCGAGCAGGCGCACGTCGTCCTCGGCATGCCGGGCCTCGCCCGCACCGACGACCGCCGCTGGGCGCTGGGCGTGCTCAGCACCGCGCTCGGCGGCGGCATGTCCTCCCGCCTCTTCCAGGAGGTCAGGGAGAAGCGCGGCCTCGCCTACAGCGTGTACTCGTACACCTCGGGCTTCGCCGACTGCGGGCTGTTCGGCGTCTACGCCGGCTGCCGGCCCTCCCAGGTCCACGACGTACTGAAGATCTGCCGCGACGAACTCGACCACGTCGCCCAGCACGGACTGACGGACGAGGAGATCTCCCGGGCCGTCGGCCAGCTCTCCGGCTCCACCGTCCTCGGCCTCGAGGACACCGGCGCGCTGATGAACCGGATCGGCAAGAGCGAACTGTGCTGGGGCTCCCAGATGTCGGTCGACGAGATGCTCGCCCGCATAGCGGCGGTCACCCCCGACGACGTACGCGCGGTCGCCCGCGATGTACTGGGACGGCGGCCCTCGCTGTCCGTCATCGGCCCGCTGAAGGACAAGCAGGCCGCCCGTCTGCACGAATCCGTCGCCTGAGCCCTCACCGCCTTAAGGAACCAACATGAGCAAGCTGCGCGTGGCCGTCATCGGAGCCAAGGGCCGCATCGGCTCGGAAGCGGTACGAGCCGTCGAGGCCGCCGAGGACATGGAACTCGTCGCCACGCTGGGCCGCGGCGACAAACTGGAGACCCTCGTCGACAACGGGGCCGAGGTCGCCGTCGAGCTGACCACCCCGGCCTCCGTGATGGGCAACCTCGACTTCTGTGTGCGCCACGGCATCCACGCCGTCGTCGGCACCACCGGCTGGACCGACGAACGCCTCGCGCAGCTGCGCCTCTCGCTCGACGCGTCCCCGCGGACCGGGGTCCTGATCGCCCCCAACTTCTCCATCGGCGCCGTACTCACCATGAGGTTCGCCGAGCAGGCCGCCAGGTACTTCGAGTCCGTCGAGGTCGTCGAACTGCACCACCCCAACAAGGTGGACGCCCCGAGCGGCACCGCCACCCGCACCGCGCAGCTCATCGCCGCCGCCCGGGAGCGGGCCGGCTGCCCGCCGCAGCCCGACGCGACCGTCACCGCCCTGGACGGCGCCCGCGGCGCGAACGTCGACGGGGTGCCCGTCCACGCCGTGCGCCTGAGGGGCCTCCTCGCCCACCAGGAGGTTCTCCTCGGCGGCGAGGGCGAGACCCTCACCATCCGGCACGACTCCCTGCACCACAGCAGCTTCATGCCGGGCATCCTGCTCGGCGTCCGCCGCGTGGTGGACGCTCCCGGCCTCACCTTCGGCCTGGAACACTTCCTGGACCTGGGCTGAGCGGGACGGCAACAGCGATGCGCGCAAAGATCACGTACTTCGTCCTCGCGGCCGCCCTGGTCGGCTACTTCCTGCTCGTCGGCAGCCGCGGCGTCCTCCTCATCAGGGAGGGCACCGCGGTCACCGTCGTCTTCGGAGCGGCCGTGCTGATCCTGCCGCTCATCGGCGCCTGGTTCCTCTGGCACACCACCCAGTTCGCCCGCAAGGCGGACCGCCTGGCGCGGGAACTGGAGGCCGAGGGCGGACTGCCCGTGGACGAACTCAAGCGCACCCCGGGCGGCCGTATCGACCGCGAGTCGGCCGACGAGGTCTTCGCGAGGCGTCGCGCCGAGACCGAGGAGAACCCGGACGACTGGCGCTCCTGGTTCCGGCTCGCGGTGGCGTACCACGACGCGCGTGACACCCCGCGCGCCCGCAAGGCCATGCAGCGGGCCATCGCGCTGCACGAGGGCAGGCCCGTCCGCGCCTGACCGGGGACGGGACGCGTCACGGACCGGGACGTGGTGCGGACCGGGACGTGGCGCGCGCCGGGCGGAGCGGCCGGGGTGCGGGCCCCGTGCGGGCCGGTGCGCGCCCGGACCCGCACGGCGGGCGGCTTGGGACCCCCGAGGTCTTTGAGGCCCGTGGGGCGGCCGGGGCGGGCTCAGCGCCCGGCGTACTCCGCGGCCCAGGCCTCCACCGAGTCCGCCGCCCGGTCGAAGGCCTCGGAGCGCGCCAGGAAGTCGGCGTTGTGGTCGGTCAGCAGCGGCCCGGGCAGTTCCGCCCCGCCGCCGCGCGTCACGAGGACCAGGGCCTGACCCTGCACCGTGCGCGGCAGTCCGAGCCAGCGGACCGGCTGCTGCACGGTCCGAATGGCCGAAACCTTCGCCCACGGCACCGTCACGGTCCGGAGGAAGCCCACACGCCGCAGACCGTGCCGGCTCACCCAGGTACCCATCCGCAGCAGGCGCAGCGCGACCACGATCACCACGGCCGCCCCAGCCATCACGGTGACGGCGGAGGAGGGCTCGGTGGTGAGGGCGATGGCCGTCGCGGCCAGCATCACGAACGAGGCCAGGAGCAGCAGGACAGCCGCGCCGCCCACGCGCCAGGGGCCGGGCCTGTAGGGCCGGCGCCAGTAGTCGGGATCCGCGTGCGGCAGCGCGACGTCGTCGGTGGCCTGGTCGAATCCGCGGTCGGCGGTCAGAAAGGGCAGGGGCACGACTGTTCCTCACTCAAACGCACGCTCGGTCGGGCTGTGCCCGGTGAGGCTACCGAGGGTGGCGCGGCGCGGCCACCTCAGGGGGTGGGTCCGCGTCAGCGGCGGACCGAGGCCTCCGACTGCTGGTTGCCCGCCGGTGTCTGGTCGGTGCTGAGCGCCGGCATCCCGAGCAGCAGGGACCCGACCAGTCCCGCGACGACGGTGAGCGCGACCAGCGTACGTCCGAGGATCTGCGAAACGGCGGCGCGCTCACGGGGAGGCGGCACCACATTGCTGCGGAAACGGTCGGCCTCGGCGACGAATGCGAACGGCACCCGTTCGTCCCGAGTGTTCATTCGTGTCCCTCTCTTGGTAGAAAAGCTCGTCCTATGGTAGATCGTGCTGCTGGTGATCAGGGGACGCCCGCCGCGGGCGGCCCCCGTTCGAGCGCATAGGCTGGGCGGGCCTCCCGAGCACCTACAGGAAGGGCCCCTGGTGACCGCTCCCGACACCCCCGACATCCCCGTCAAGTTCCGCAGTGACGTCTCCGTGCAGCTGGTCAGGAGCAGCGCGCAGGACTCGGACGTGCTGTGGGCCGCCCGCGTCTCCACCGCCGGTGAGCAGTCCCTCGAAGAGGTCGCCAAGGATCCGGAGCGGTCCAAGGGCCTGATCAACTTCCTGATGCGGGACCGCCACGGCAGCCCCTTCGAGCACAACTCGATGACGTTCTTCATCAACGCGCCGATCTTCGTGTTCCGCGAGTTCATGAGGCACCGTGTCGGCTGGTCGTACAACGAGGAGTCCGGGCGCTACCGGGAGCTCGAGCCGGTCTTCTACGTTCCCGACGAGTCCCGCAAGCTGGTCCAGGAGGGCCGCCCCGGCAAGTACGTCTTCGTCGAGGGCACCCAGGCGCAGCACGAGCTGACCGGCCGGGTGATGTCGGACTCCTACCGGCAGTCCTACGAGGCGTACCAGGAGATGCTCGCGGCCGGGGTCGCCCGCGAGGTGGCCCGTTCCGTCCTTCCGGTGGGCCTCTACTCCTCCATGTACGCCACCTGCAACGCGCGCTCGCTGATGCACTTCCTCGGCCTGCGCACCCAGCACGAACTGGCCAGGGTGCCGTCCTTCCCGCAGCGCGAGATCGAGATGGTCGGTGAGCTGATGGAGGCGGAGTGGGCGAGGCTGATGCCCCTCACCCATGCCGCCTTCAACGCGAACGGCCGGGTGGCGCCGTAAGGGCCCGGTGCCCTTGTCCCGCAAGGCCCGTGCACTGATGTACGGGCATTCGGGGCGAGGTGTCCGTATTGCGGCGTTTCGAGAAGTTCATCTAGGCTGATCAAAGGGACCCGGCACTGCTTGAACCCCCGAGCAGGCAGTGCCGGGCTCCACCTCCGGGACGTGGTAGGCCGCTTCTCACGTCCCCCGGGGCATCACCTGGGCGTCTGTAACGAGTAGCGTGGTCCCCATGGCACCGACCTCCACTCCGCAGACCCCCTTCGGGAGGGTCCTCACCGCCATGGTCACGCCTTTCACGGCGGACGGCGCACTCGACCTCGACGGCGCGCAGCGGCTCGCCGCCCACCTCGTCGACGCGGGCAACGACGGCCTGATCGTCAACGGCACCACCGGCGAGTCCCCGACCACCAGCGACGCGGAGAAAGCCCAGCTCGTACGAGCCGTTGTGGAGGCGGTCGGCGATCGGGCCCATGTCGTGGCAGGTGCCGGCACCAATGACACCCGGCACAGTGTCGCGCTGGCCCGCGCCGCCCAGGAGGCGGGCGCCCACGGCCTCCTCGCGGTCACGCCGTACTACAACAAGCCCCCGCAGGAGGGGCTGTACCGGCACTTCACCGCGATCGCCGACGCCACCGACCTGCCCGTGATGCTCTACGACATCCCCGGCCGCAGCGGTGTCCCGATCAACACCGAGACCTTCGTACGCCTTGCCGAGCACCCCCGCATCGTGGCCAACAAGGACGCCAAGGGCGACCTCGGCCGGGCCGGCTGGGCCATCGCCCAGAGCGGCCTCGCCTGGTACTCCGGGGACGACATGCTCAACCTGCCGCTGCTCTCCATCGGAGCCGTCGGTTTCGTCTCGGTCGTCGGCCACCTCGTCACACCGGAGCTGCGTGCCCTCCTGGAGGCGCACCTCACCGGGGACGTCACCAAGGCCGCCGAGATCCACCAGAAGCTGCTCCCGGTCTACACCGGCATGTTCCGCACCCAGGGCGTGATCACCACCAAGGCCGCCCTCGCCCTCCAGGGCCTCCCGGCCGGGCCGCTGCGCCTGCCCCTGGTGGAGCTCTCCGCGCAGGAAACCGAGCAGCTCAAGCGGGATCTGGCCGCCGGCGGGGTACAGCTGTAAGTACAGACTTCGGATTTCACAACTGAATACCGACCAACAACTGCAAGTGCACGACTGTCACACGCGCCACGTGCCGAGACGGCACGTGGCGCGCGTGGTGAGGAGAGTCTTTTGAGTCATCCGCATCCAGAACTCGGCGCTCCGCCGAAGCTGCCTCAAGGCGGCCTGCGCATCACCCCGCTCGGCGGCCTCGGCGAGATCGGCCGCAACATGACAGTGATGGAGTACGGCGGCCGCCTGCTGATCGTCGACTGCGGCGTGCTCTTCCCCGAGGACGAGCAGCCCGGAATCGACCTCATCCTGCCGGACTTCAGTTCGATCAGGGACCGCCTCGACGACGTCGAGGGCATCGTGCTCACGCACGGCCACGAGGACCACATCGGGGGCGTGCCCTTCCTGCTCAGGGAGAAGCCCGACATCCCGCTCATCGGCTCCAAGCTGACCCTCGCCCTCATCGAGGCCAAGCTCCAGGAGCACCGCATCCGTCCCTACACCCTCGAGGTGGCGGAGGGACAGCGGGAGCGCATCGGCCCCTTCGACTGCGAATTCATCGCGGTCAACCACTCCATCCCCGACGCCCTCGCAGTCGCCGTGCGCACCCCGGCCGGCATGGTCGTGCACACCGGCGACTTCAAGATGGACCAGCTTCCGCTGGACAACCGCCTCACCGACCTGCACGCCTTCGCGCGGCTCAGCGAGGAGGGCATCGACCTGCTCCTCGCCGACTCCACGAACGCCGAGGTCCCCGGCTTCGTCCCGCCGGAGCGTGAGATCTCCAATGTGCTGCGCACGGTCTTCGCGGGGGCACAGAAGCGGATCATCGTGGCCAGCTTCGCCAGCCACGTGCACCGCATCCAGCAGATCCTCGACGCCGCCCACGAGTACGGCCGCCGTGTCGCCTTCGTCGGCCGTTCCATGGTGCGCAACATGGGTATCGCCCGGGACCTGGGCTACCTGAGGGTTCCGGCCGGGCTGGTGGTGGACGTCAGGACGCTCGACGACCTGCAGGACAGCGAGATCGTCCTCGTCTGCACGGGCTCCCAGGGCGAGCCCATGGCCGCGCTGTCCCGCATGGCCAACCGCGACCACCAGATCAGGATCGTCCCCGGCGACACGGTGATCCTCGCCTCCTCGCTGATCCCGGGCAACGAGAACGCGGTCTACCGCGTGATCAACGGCCTGACGCGGTGGGGCGCCAGCGTGGTCCACAAGGGCAACGCCAAGGTGCACGTCTCGGGACACGCCTCGGCCGGCGAACTGCTGTACTTCTACAACATCTGCAGGCCCAGGAACCTGATGCCGGTCCACGGCGAATGGCGCCATCTGCGCGCCAATGCCGAACTGGGCGCCCTGACGGGCGTGCCGAAGGACCACATCGTCATCGCGGAGGACGGCGTGGTCGTCGACCTGGTCGAAGGCCGCGCCAAGATCGTGGGCAAGGTCCAGGCGGGCTACGTGTACGTCGACGGCCTCTCGGTCGGCGACGTCACCGAGACCTCCCTCAAGGACCGCCGCATCCTCGGCGACGAGGGCATCATCTCGATCTTCGTCGTGGTCGACTCCAGCAGCGGCAAGATCACCGGTGGTCCCCACATCCAGGCCCGCGGCTCCGGCATCGACGACGGCGCGTTCGACGACGTCCTCCCGAAGATCCACGACGTCCTGAACCGGTCCGCCCAGGACGGCGTCGTCGAGCCACACCAGCTCCAGCAGCTGGTCCGCCGTACGGTCGGCAAGTGGGTATCCGACAACTACCGCAGGCGTCCGATGATCCTGCCGGTGGTCGTCGAGGTCTGACGCGGACTCAGGTCCCGCACGGAGCCTGGCTCCCCGATTTGCATCGGGGAGCCGGGCTCCAGTACGTTTACGGCTCCGCCTGACGGGGAACTCGGCTCGGTCACGTGCCTGGGGACCACCCGGACAGGCGGAAATCCGGCCCAGAGAAATCTGATAATGTCGGAACCGCCGAAGGGCAAAGCCCATTCCAACGGGGCGCCGGAAACGGAATCCAGACCGGAAACGGACTGGAAAAAGAATCTGGTAAGGTTGGAAACACCGAAGGGAAGCGCCCGGAGGAAAGCCTCGGAGAGTGTTCTGGGGTGAGTACGAAGGAAGCGTCCGTTCCTTGAGAACTCAACAGCGTGCCAAAAGTCAACGCCAGATATGTTGATACCC
>NZ_JAAAXQ010000158.1 GCF_009916105.1 Streptomyces sp. GC420
CCCGCCATGTGCCCGGCCCCCTTCCGTCCGCGGATCGCACGGTGATCTCATGTTCCGTACGACCACGCGCTCCCGCCCCGCGCGGTTCCTCCCGCGCCGCCTCTGCGCCGCCTCTGCGCCGAACCGCGCGGGCCCCACCGGGCAGCCGGGACATCGCGCCGGAATCGGAGGACCGGCTGAGACACCGGCTCACGGTGGCCGCCCGCGCGCCCTGGCTACCATCGGCTCGTGGACACCTCGGGCCAGGTGCTGGATCTCGACCGTTTCTCCGTCAAGGGGAGACGGTGGCTCCTCGGCGCCGCTGCCGTGGCGTGGGTCCTGCTCGCGTTCGTCGTGATCCCCGAGTTCTGGAAGGTCCTCGACCGCGCCGAAGTACTCGGCTCGGCGGCCACCGGCCCCACGCCTCCCGCGTCGCTCGGGGACGCCGCGTACACAAAGCTCTACACGGCGGCCTACCTCGCTTCCGTCTCACCGGCGATCGCCGCCGTGGTGCTCCACCTGCTGTGGCGCACCCGCCACGCGGTGGAGGAACGCCTCCCCACGCCACTGCTCCTCTCCCTCGCGGCCCTGGCGATCTGCCAGGCGGCGTCCGTGACCGCCGCGTGGGGCGACCAGTACACCGGGAGGGCGATCCACGAGGAGCTGGAAGACGCCGGCATCAGTCTGTGGGGACGCGAGGCCATCGAGCGCGGCTGGTACGTGGGATACGCGGCGCTGGTCGCCGGCGCGACGGCGCTGTCGTTCTCCTTCACCCGCCGCCCGCGACACCAGCCACTGTGGGTCCTGGGCCTGACGCCGCTCGCCGCCGGCCTCCCGTGGCTGCTTCTCGCCGGGCCGTACCTCTGAGCGACCGGCCTCTGAGCGACCGGCCTCTGAGCGCCCGTCCCCCTGGCCTGCTCGCCCGGGGCCGGACGGGCCGTCAGCCAGAGTCCCGAGCCGGTTCGTCGCGGGCATCACGGAACCGGAGGACCGGCTGAGGCGCCGGACAGCGCGGCCGGCCACGTCGTTCCCGTCGGTCCGCGCCACCTCCGGCGCGCCCCGAAAGCTGCCGGCCCTCCTGTCGTGCGCACACCAGGCATGCGCTCACCGGGCATGCGCTCACCGGGCCGCTAAGGACGCAGTTCCAGGGAGATGTGCGGGGACAGCGCGCGGAGGAAGTCGGGCGCGTCGAAGATCCGGCCGGCGGAGGCGACACCGATCGTCCTGGTCCGCCCCGTGAGGATGCGGTCGGCCGCTTCCACCACGAGCGGCGCGGTCACGGCGTAGATGTCCCGGCCCCTCGCCACGGCGCGCCGTTCACTGTCCCCGCGGCGCACGACGACGTCGACGAGGAAGGTCTGCGCGGACCGCCCGTGCCGGTCGGTCGCGGCCGGCACCGGGGTGTCCGGGGACGAAAGGTCCCTGGCTGCCTCGATCGTCATGTAGTTGCGCACTTCGGGGATGGCCAGGTGGCTGGGAACGGTGACGACGTCGGCCATCGTGAACTCCCCGACGACGGTTCGGGGGCCCATCGGGTGAGGGAAGGGCCACTCCAGCGTCGGCGGGTCGTCATGGTGGTACTCCAGCCGCCCGTTCGTGTGGCGGACGCGACGGCCGCCCCTCCGCCGCCGGGACACCGCGCCCGCTTCACGCGTCCCCGCGGTGGGGTGCCAACCACTCAGCCCGTACGCGATGTGGACCTCGTCGGCCGCCGTCCAGTCGCCCATCGCGGCGGTGGTCAGCAGGTCGCCGAGGCCGCCGTAGAAGGCCATCGCGGGGACGATCACGGCTCCGGCGGCCCGGGCGTGGTCCGTGAAGTGCGTGAACGTATCGACGTTGGCCTCGATCTCGGCCGCCACGTCCAAGTACGGGATCCCGGCGCGCAGCGCCGCCTCGATCACGGGGGCGGCCGTCGTGGCGAACGGCCCGGCGCAGTTGATCACGGCAGCAGCGCCGGCCAGCGCGCGGTCGAGCGAGGCCGGGTCGTCGACCGAGGCCGGCCGGGCGTCCGGTCCGGCGCCGGACGCCGCCAGTGCCTTCAGTTTGTCGGCGTCGCGGCCGGAGAGTACCGGGACGAACCCGCGGTCCCGCAACTGCGCCACCACGAACCGCCCGGTGTGCCCGTACGCGCCGAACACCGTTACCGCCCGTGAGTCCCGATCCATGGTTCCCCCCGCCGATCCGCTGTGATCCGTCGCGGACATCCTGACGAGGGCGGATGCCCCGCACGAGTGTCCGGAACGCCATGACCCATACAATTCCGGACATGGACACTGTCGCGCTTGCCGTCACCGACGGGATGCTGCACTTCGAACTGTCCTTGGCCTGCGAGGTCTTCGGGGCCAAGCCGGCCGACGTGGCCGGTCCCTGGTACCGCGTCGTCGTGTGCGGGCCGGCGCCGTCGCGGGTCGGCCGGTTCCGGCTGGAGCCCGACCACGGCCTCGACCGGCTCCCGCGCGCCGGCACCGTGATCGTCCCGGGCCTGGCCGACATCGACGGGGATCCACCCGCCGACCTCGTCGACGCGGTGCGTGCCGCACACGAGGCAGGCGCACGCGTGGCCTCACTCTGCACCGGCGCCTTCGTGCTGGCCGCCGCCGGCCTGCTGGACGGGCTGCGCGCGACCACGCACTGGGCGCACACCCATGCCCTGGCCGCCCGTTACCCCCAGGTGACCGTGGACCCGGACGTCCTCTACGTGGACAACGGCAGCGTGCTCACCTCCGCCGGCAAAGCCGCCGCCATGGACCTGTGCCTGCACCTCGTCCGCCTCGACCACGGTGCGTCGGTCGCCAACACGGTCGCCCGCCGCCTGGTCGTGCCGCCGCACCGGGACGGCGGCCAGGCCCAGTTCGTCAACACCCCGGTACCCGCCCCGGACAACCACCCGCTCGCCGGACTGTTCCCCTGGGTGATCGAACGGCTGGACCAGCCCCTGACCGTGGAGGACCTGGCCCGCCAGGCGCGGATGAGCTCGCGCAACCTGGGCCGCCACTTCAGGTCCGTGACCGGCACCACCCCACTGCAATGGCTGCTGACCCAACGGATCCGTCACGCCCAGGAGTTGCTGGAGACCACCGACAACGGCATCGACACCATCGCGGCTGCCACCGGCATGGGCACCGCCACGACGCTGCGCCGGCACTTCAACCGCACGGTCGGCGTGCCTCCGGACGCCTACCGCCGCGCCTTCCGCTCACGGACCCGCCCCGCGCCGAACGACAGCGGGCACCGGCCGGATCCTTCGCGCCGGCCGCTGTCGACACGCCGCCTGCGCGCCGACGGCGACAGCTCCTGAGAGATCCGGGCGGCCGGCACGCGGCACGGGGCAGAGTCCCGCGACGAGCGGCCGTGGTGCGGCCGGCCGACGTGCCGCCTCGGACGGCCTACGCGCCGAGGTAGGCACTTGGCGAGAGCCACGTCGGACGGGGCAGGCCGAAGTGCTCCTCGAGCATCAGCTCCGCCTGGGAGAGCGCGCCGTAGACCCATCCCTGCCCGGTCGACCACGCCGAGCCGCAGACGTGCAGGCTGGCGTCGGGCAGCGGACGGCGCATCCGCGGCATGATCTCCCAGCTCTTCGCCCCCACCTGCCAGAAGTGGTACGCGGCTCCGTACGGGTCCTGCACCCAGTCCTGGAAGTACGCCGACGTCGGCTCGGGGATGCGCGCGTCGGGTCCGTGCAGCTCGCGCAGCTGGCGCTGCGCCTCCTCGACCAGCGTTCCCGGCGCCGCCGCGTCCACCGGCCGCGGCGGCCGGGTCACCGCCACCGGGGCGAGCCGGTCCGGCCGTGTCAGCAGCTCGTTCCAGAACTCCACGTCGCTCAGGTCGTTGTAGGACGCCAGGAGCAGCGCGTTGCGGTTGGCGGGATCGGCCCCGGGCTGTTCCCCCCTCGATGCCCCGGTAGTAGGTCTGCCGCAGCGGCAGGTCCGTCACCGAGCGGCCCGACTTCAGACCGATGTCCTGCCACCACGGCCGGTTGTAGCCGAGGAAGAGCTTGGAGGCCGGCCTCGGGATGACGGAGCCGAGGTCGGACAGGAACTGGTCGCTGGTGAAGAGGAAGCTGTCCGGGTCCAGCAGCTCGATCGAGCGTTGGGGCATCGCCAGGACGACGTGGCGCGCCCGGATCCTGAGCGGTCGGCCCCCGGGCCGGACGGTGAGGCCGAGGACCAGCACCTCCTCCCCGTCGGCCGTGCCCCGGTCGATCCGGCGTACCTGGTGGTGGAGATGGACCCTCCCGCCCTCCGCCTCGAACCGCCGGACGAGTTCCTCGGGCATGGTCTGGTAGCCGTCGGGCAGGTACCGGTACTGCGGCGCGGCGGAGCCGACGAAGTCCGCCACCGACGCCTCCACGGCCTCGATGCTGTTGACGTTGGCCACGACCGAGCCGTAGCCGAAGCCGTCGTGGAGGAACGACCGGCCCTCTTGCCCGACCGCGTCGAGCAGCGGGTTCCGGAACCCGATGTCGTAGAGGTGCCGGCCGTTGGCCGCCGCTGTCGGCTTGATCTTGTCCCACGCCTGGTGGTCCATGGTGGAGGCGCCGGGGACGAAGCGCTCGATGACCGACAGCGCGCTTCGTCAGGCGTCATGCCCCGGATCGCGGCCGGCAGGTCGTAGGGCACGACCTGCGGGTCGTCCCACTGGGACTGGAGGAAGCGGCGCTGGCGCAGGTGGACAAGGTTCTGCGGCTCGTCGACCGGGAATAGGGCCGTCGGCAGCCCGAGATGGTCAACAAGGTCGGCCACGACTGGCTGGTCGTCCAGACAGCGCATCCCGCCGAGCTCGGCGTGCAGGTGCGGCATGTCGGGGGGTGTCACCGAGAAGAGGCGGCCGCCGATGCGCTCGCTGCACTCGAACAGACGCAGGTCGAGGGGACGGCGACGCCGCCGAAGCCTCTTCAGCATGCTGCTGTGCTCGGCTTCCGGGCCGGGCAGCCGTTCACCAGCGTGCGCACGAGGTCGGCCACTCACCCGGCGTGTCGCCTTCGAATCTCCCCTGAGCGGCTGTGGACCAGGCTGAATTGGACGATCCCTGCCAGGCCGACTGCCCCGCGACGACCGGTTGTCAGGCGCAGGCCGTTGGCGAGTCCTCATGGCGATCAGTGATGGTGAACTCCATCCACTCGGTGCCGGCAACGCCGAGACCGGCTCCGACGTTGGCGGATGCGATGCCCTCGAACTCATGATCTGCGCCCGCTTCTGGGCTGCGGAGACTCCAAGGTGCCGCGATCTTCGATGCGCACTGAAGGGTGGTCAGGAGTGCGTGCTCCGGGGCAGTACAACCGAGGGGAGAGATGAGCCGAAGCTCGGCAAGCTCTGGGAACTTCGGCCGCTCGTGATCACGAGACCATCACGTGCCCTCGCGCGGATCTTCGGCGCTGCAACGTGGGCGGTCCCGCAGACGGCCGGGCTGAGCACCGACATCTCACATCGGGAGACGAAGGCGGAGGAGTCCGACGACTTCCTCGCCCCTCCCCGCCCTCTGTCCCAGGGGCCCTCCGCGTGCGCCGTGCCCAGCAGCCCGGCGACCGCAAAGCGGCCGGGGAGCTCTGGCAGGACAGCCACGGTCCGATCTTCACCACGAAGAGCGGGACCCCGATCGAGCCGGGCAACCTCACCCGCCGGATGTTCGCGCTGCGCACCCGCCGTGCCGGCCTCCGGGTCATTCCGCTGCGGAACACCCGGCACGCGTGCAGCCCGCCCCTGGTCGCCCTCGGCGTCCACCCGAAGGTGGCGCAACGCATCCTCCGCCACTCACAGATCGCCATGACGATGGAGGTCTACGCGGCGGCGAGCGACGAGGAAGTCCGCACGGCCCCGGGCAAGCCGTCCGACGCCATGGACGGTGCGGGTGAGGACGGTCGCTGCACTTCACTGCTGTACGGCACGGCAAAGCCCCCTGCGGGATGATCCCGAGGGGGCTTTGACCTGCTGTGCACTCGGCAGGATTCGAACCTGCAACCTTCTGATCCGTAGGATCGGGCAAGACGCGGCGTCCGCTGCCTGCTGCACCTGGTTGCTATCGCCCACGTTGGCGAGCGAAGGAGAACGTGTGCCGTCGTTGCCGTCAGAGCTGCCGTCACACTGATGCCACCACACCACCGCCGGGGTGCCCGGCCCCAGCAGCCCGCGTAATCCGCCTGCGCAGCTTGCATCGCCCACCTCGTTGCGCGGGCCCGGCCAGGCTGCGCTCGCGGGACGCTTCGTGCCCGCGGGCCGTGGAAGAGGGTGCTGAGCGGCCACTACTCTGACGACTTGTCGCGCAACACCCAAGGGGGACCAAGTCGGAACTGCTCCAAGTGTGTCCGACCCTCTAGGGCTGCTGCGTCTCGATCGCTACACGAATCGCTCGGCGGATCCCCACATCCACGGTTCCGTCTTGTGCCAAGCCGGAAAAGTGCCGCGCGGAGCGCGGGTGATCGCGCAAGACCGCAGCCACAAGTTGGGCTGCCTGTCCCGACAGAGAGCGCAGCCACGGGGCGATTCGGTCTTGTGCATTCCACTGGTCCCACGCAGCGTCCCAGATACACATCGTGCGTGCAGCTTCGTCGAGAAGATCCCAGTCCTCCTTCGCCGCAGCGAAAGTGGCTACAGCGTGGAGCCATTCGGCAGCTCGGGCAGCTTCACTGAACTGGACCCGTCGTGCATTTCGGCTCGTGGCGTGTGCAGCCATGGCCTTGAGCAGGCGATCGCTCCCCTGGGGATTACGGGACAGCCAGGGGCCGGCCTGTTCTGCCGAGAGCCCCGTAAGCGTGTGAAGGTACAGATCGTAGTCTTCGGGGTGGTCTGTGATCAGTTCGAGCAGGGAAGTAACGGCTGCCGGATCACCAGCGCGAGTCCGCTCCCACAACCGCTTCGCCCGCTCGGTCGGTGGTTCCGCTGGTTCAGTTAGCTCGCGGTTAATCAATTCGCGAAGATCCTGGATGCTCTGTGGCCTCTGCTGGGGGTCGTGGTAGGTAGCAACCCGAGTGATGTTCCTCCACGGTCCTGGGTCCGGCAGTAGCTGGATGTTCATCTGCGGATACTTGCCCGTCAACGCCCAACCAATGACGCGTCCAATGCCATAGATGTCGGCCGCTGGTGTTGCTTCGTGCGCAGCGACAAAGAGTTCCGGTGCGGCGAATCCCTCCGTGCCGATCTCGAAGCGTGTACGCCCGGCTTTCGTGGTCTGTCCTCTCGGCCGCCGGACGATCCCCCAGTCGGCAAGGGTCCATTGACTGTCCAGGAGCAAGATATTGGACGGTTTGACGTCGCGATGGAGCCAGTCGTGAGCATGAGCAAGCTCCAGCACGTCCATCAGGGCCTCGACTACGGCCCGTAGCTGGACAGGGTCCTTGAGGTCATTACGTCGATCCTCCGCAGTTGCCTGCGCCATCGGCATCACAAGCCAGCCGTCTTGTGGGTTGGAGTCGAGGATGGGCATGTAGTGCTGATGCCGACCGAGGAGCTGGGAAATCTCGATCTCCCGTCGCATACGTGCCGCAGGCGTTTCCCGCTCTGAACTTCGACGCTTAAAGGCGACTTCGACCCCCGTCGATTTGTGCACGGCCCGGAAAACCTGGGCTTGCCCGCCCTCTTCCATGGGAAGTCGATCGAGACGATAGTCCTTTCGCTCGCCCCGGGCTTGAGCACGCACCAGGTCGTAGGGATTCGAAACACCTCCCTCGGTGGTAGACACACGACTGGACGTCAGCTGGGATGGAGCCACGATCATGGGTCGCGCCTGGACCGGAATGCGGCGCCCGCCGTAGATGGGGTACCCGCTAATTGAGTCGACGGGTACGATCCCGTAACCGTCCCGAGCTAGCAAGGAGTTGAACAACTCTAGCAACTCCCGCGACTCTTCCGAGTCAGTCCGCACGACAGGGTGCAGCATTTCGGAGAGGAAACGCAGGAGGACGACATCAGGCCCGCGACTCAGCCCAAAGCGCTCATCGGCGAATACCCAGTCCGCTTCCCAATCGTAATTGTTTACGCGATGCTGGTAGATGTCACCTTCGGCTGTCTTGTACCGAGAATCATAGCTTTCGAAAGCATCCAGGTTGAAGATGCGCTTGAGGAAATCTACTTCCTCTAGCCTGCCAGACCAGTCCACGTTACGCAGACGAAGGGTGTCGAATAGCCGCATACGCGTGACCTCGGTAATACGAGTCCGTTTACCTTCGACCGCCCGAACGTCGTGCGGTTGGAGGAGTGCCGGCACCCGATCGGCCTCCAGCGCTTGCCGCCAGTTCTCATTTGGGGGTGGAAGTGCCGGTTTGACCAAAATCCGGTCGATGGCGGACCTACCGTTCTGACTGGCTACTTCAGCAATTGTTGGCAGCAAGTGGTCTAGAACCTCGTCACCGAAGCTGGGAAAGTCCACCGCGTCGATATAGAAAACCGCAGCCCAGTAGTAGTCCTGCCAATTGGTACTGGTCGTGTATACGTCCTCCGTCTGTTCGAACTCCAGCCTCTCAACCGCGCGCAGCAATTCCGCCGCACCAACGTCGGAACGAGTAGAGAAGATCGCGGCAGCCTGCGCCAATACGCGTTCTCCGAGTTGCTCCTGCCCACTGTCCATCCCCTGTGCCCCCTTATGCACATAGCCGGACGCGGCCCATGCCAATGTCAGCAGTGCCTTGCAGCACCGCGGGCGGCCCCGCCCTCCCCCACCACACGCTCTCCACGCGGCTTCGAAGGACAGCTAGCCTAATCACCTTCAAGCGACTGCAAGGCAAGAGTGATGAAGTGCAGTGGAGCGCGGAGGCACCACCGGCGCCAAGTGCTCAACACCTAAGGCGTGCACCATAGGTGGCCAGATCGAACAGAGACCAACCAGCAGGCAGCGACGCCCCCGTAAGACATCACCGTAGCTGTCCTCACTCGTGAGTTCGCCCACCTGACGCTCAGCCCTGGGCAGGTGCCTCGGTAGCACATTTCGTCAAGGTGACGTGAAAAGCTTAGATCATGCGCCCTCGCCCCGACCGGTCTGAGATCCTGGACACCGATCGAGAGGGGCCGCAGGTATGGAGTGGAAGACCCACGGTGAGCGACAGGTCTACACCAACAAGTGGGTGAATCTATGTCTGGTCGACGTCCAGCAGCCTGACGGACGCAGGTGGGAGTACCACGTCGTCCGCCTCCGGCACCTGGCCGTTGCGGCCGTGGTCAACGAGCGTCAAGAGGTCCTGATGATGTGGCGACACCGCTTCATCACCAACTCGTGGGCCTGGGAGCTGCCCATGGGCTTGGTCGAGGACGGCGAGACGCCGGAGGAAGCCGCTGCCCGCGAGGTCCTGGAAGAGACCGGTTACCGCCCCGGCCCCGTCAAGCCCCTGATCTACGCCGAGCCGGCCAACGGCATCACCGACTCGCAGCACCACGTCTTCCGCATCGACGGCGCCACCTACGCCGGTCCGCCCACGGAGAAGAACGAATCCGACCGCATCGAGTGGATCCCTCTCTCAGAGGTGCGCGGGATGATAGACCGCCGCGAGGTCGTGAGTAGTGGATCGCTCGTCGGCCTGCTCTACCTGCTCATGGATGAAGCGATCCGCTGACTGGCGGGAGGAGTTCCCGTAGCCGCGCCTCGAAGGCAAGGGCTACGGGCTCCTGCCTATGTGGGGCCAACTGGTCGTAGAACTCCCTGAGGTGCCCTGACACACGCTCGGAGGCCACCGCTGACGCGGGCTCCAGGGCTTGCGTGGCGGTGTGGCACGCCTGGTCAAGCTTGCCCTGGTCCAGCTGCGTACGGGCCAGCCAGAACGAGTGGAAGGCGCGGCCTCGCTGGTTGGTGTGGTCCTCCCGCCGCAGGGCGTCTGCGATTAATGGTTCGGCGGTCGCCGCTTCGCCCAGGCGGCCGTGGGCAATGCCCGTGTCCACGATGAGCTTCGGCTCGTCGAAGTAGGTCACCCAGGAGGGGTCCGGATCGCTCGCCCCGATCCGCTCGAAATGGCTGTGTGCTTCTCCGATCGCCCGGTGGGTGTCATCACGGTTGCCGAGGGTGGCGTGGGCGAAAGCTTCCCGCATGGCCAGCATCGACATGACGCGCGGCGTGCTGCCGAGTGCTGACCGTGCCTGGTCCTGGGCGGCGGTCACGAGTGCCAATGAGTCCGCGGGCTTGTCCTGGTAGGTCGCCTGCAAGCTCATGCAGGCGAGGACGTTGGCCATGAACTGGCGGTCGTCGATCTCCTTCGCCAGTTGCAGGGCCTCGGTGAAGTACGCGCGGGCCTGGTTGTACTGCCGGGCGTCGAAGTAGGTCCAGCCGGTCAGGCGGGCCAGCTCGGCCGCGATGCCGTACAGCCCGTTCTGGATCGACGGCGGTCGGCTCTCCTTCAAAAGTCCGACGACATAACGGAGCTGGCCGACGATGGCGGGCCGCAGTGCTTCGCCACCGTGCTGGTCGTCCCGTCGCCAGTAGTCCTCGATCGAAGAGCGGAAAGCTTCAAGCGTGGCCTTGTTCAGACTGGTTCGCGTGGCCAGCGCCAAGATGCTGTCCACATCGGGACCTGGCAGAGACGCGGGGGCCTGCTGCTCCGGCTCCGACATCTGGGGCGCCTCGCGCTCGGCGGGCAAGCCCGAGCATGTCTCCTGGGATGCGCAAGCCGTCCGAGATTCGCTCAATGACGTCCATGTGCTGCAAGTGACGTCGACCAGCGATGACTTCGCCCACGCGGCTCGGCGTCAGGTCACAACGCCGGGCGATCATCGACGGGTAGATCCCCGCCCTGACCTTCACCAGTCGGAAGACTCTGGCGAAGTCCCGGACCCGACACGCATCGATCATCTCGGGATCGGTGAGCAGCCTGGCCGGCAGTTCCTGCGGCCGGTCCGGCTCTGGCATCGGCATGCTCCCACACTGCGAGGGCTACGCAACGTCGCTGGTTCTCTACTTCCCGCGATGTTACCCAAGTTGGGTAATCAGCCTGACCTTTTAGCGACGGCCCTCCTATCGCGATGCTCCCTTGCATGGCGAGCAACCAGCAGACCAGACCAGGCATCGGTGAACTGGCGAAGGACACCGCCAAGGGACGTACCGGCATCGTCATGGGTGAGCTCGGCGGCCGAGTGCAGATACGGCCCATCGGCGGCGGTCGAGAGTGGGACGCCATGCCGGACAAGGTGGTGCGGCCCAGTGCACGGGAGGAACTGAGCGCACGCCTGGCCATCAGAAACGGCAACAGCAGGGACGGTCTGTGATGCGCGCCATCGGCCGATACGCGGGAGTCCTCTTCATCATCATGATCAGCGGGTCGTGTGGCCTGGTGATCGGCATGGCTCTCGCTGTCGGCCAGTAGACCGGCCGCCCCGGACGGGGTGTTCATACCCCGGTTCCCCCACCCCCGTTCGGGGCGGCCTCCCAACCCCGTAAGTGCCACGCTCCACTACCCAGAGAGGGAGTACTCGCATGACGGCAACGGCGAACGACCAGAGGACCGGCCGCGCGGTGGCAGGTGAGGAGCTGTTCCAGAGCCTCGCCCACTTCGTGGTCGTCCACAACGACCAGACACCCGAGCGTGCCGAGCGCATCGCGGACCAGGCGGTGGCCTTCTTGGTCACCGCGGCCACCGCCACCGTCCCCATGGTCCCGTCGGACGACGTGGACCTGGGCCTTCACGCGCTCATCCTGCACACGAAGGAGTACACCGAGCTGTGCGACCGGTACGCGGGCCGCTTCCTGCACCACAACCCCAAGCCCGGTGGTGGGGCCCGTGATCCGGAGCAGGTCGCCGCTTCGGCGCGCGCCATGAAGACTGTGGGCTTCATGGTCTTCGACGACCTGTGGACGGTGGACGGCGCGAACCTGGCCCAGTGCGATGCCGACTGCGGCCGCCCGTACGGCCAGGCGTAGCAACACGACAGCAGCGGCGCGGCCGGCCTCGACTCGTGGTCGGCCGCGTTCGCCCGGAAGGAGAACTGACGTTGTCCGGCTCACCCTCTGAACTGCCGATCGTGGTGCTCGACGCCCTGATGCCCACGTCTCAGCGCTTGGTCCTGAACCGCCGGGGCTCCATGGTCTGGGAGGTGCAGAGCCATCGAGGTCACTACGCCGTCAAGGTCGGCTATCCCATCGAGGCTACGGCCGACTGGCCTGCCCAGCCCTGGACCGCCCTCGCGCCCGCACGTGAGGGTGCCGTACTGCATCGCCTCGGCTTCGACGACTTCGCCTACGGAGAATGGGAGCGCGGGACGTGGAACTTTCAGCCATGGCATGAGGGGCCCGACCTGTACCGGCTGTGGGATCCCTGCCGTGCCGAAGGCTCGTCCGTCGTTCCACACGCCAGCGTGGCACTGGGCTGTGTGGAGGTGCTGGCCGAGCTGCACGCCAAGGGTTGGGCCCACGGCGATGTGCAGCCCGCCCACTTCATCATCGGGCCGGAGCGGACGCATCTGATCGATCTGGCTCTGGCCCGGGGCGGACACGTCCCCGACGGGTACGACTTCCCGTTCCGCGGTTGCCTCGTCCACTACGAGGCCCCGGAGATCGCGCGCAGTGTGCTCGCCACTGGGGAAGCCGAGCCCACCCCAGAGGCAGACGTCTATGCCCTTGGAGCGTCCCTGCTCATCTCGGCCACCGGCTGGCGGGCTGTCGAGTATCCGGACGACGCTCCACGCCCGGTACAGAGACAGGCTGTGGCCAACGGCAGACGCCGCCTCGTCAAGGCACCAGGTGAGCTGGGCGAGTTGATCGAGGCGATGCTCAGCCATGCTCCCGAGGACCGGCCCACCATCTACGAGGTGGGCAAGGCCCTGAGCCCCCTCTAGAACTCGGTTCGCCCGGCGGCGCTCGCTCAGCCAGGACCAACAACTAGAGACCGGACCACCCCTCAGCCTGGACAGCATTCCGGGTGGTCCGGTCGCGGAAGCCCTGTTCAGGACCCCGGTGCCGATGGTAGCCGGGGCAGTTGGCGTGCTCGGATTCGGGTGCAGTCCCTCGGCTTCATGATGTCCAACGAGGAAAGGGCCTTGACCTGAGCCACCGAAAGTCAGCCACGACGGCGGGCGAGCCGAACAAGCACCCGCCACGTGTGCTTCCAGCAACCACTCGCCGGCCTCAGCCACGCCTCTTCCAATCGGCACGGCCTGGCCCTCGAACGTGCATGAGCGTTGCCGACATGGCCCGCGGCTCCATCGGCCGTGCGGACGTGGCCTGTGGGCGGCCTGGTGGCGTAGTCGCGCTTGACGCGTCCCAGCCTGCTTCCGGTTCTCGGAGTGGGCGCGTTGCTGCCCGGTCTGGTTGTCCCTCTTGGCGGTTGCGCGCTGAGCGGCCGGGGGCCGCCGGAGCGGTGGCGGAGACATGGAGCGGCGGCGGCCACGGGCCGCCAGCGCGCGCGGCCCGCCGTAGGCGGGCCGCCTTGATCCAGTAAAGAAACTTTGAACAGCTCCGCAGGGCAGGGCGATGGCAGATCAGCGAAAGAGCCGCTCAACGCCGTGGAGGCGCTCAGCGATGGAAGGAAGCGCGGCAGCGTGAAACGCATCGACGGCACGGGCTGCAGGCGGGAGACATGGCCAAGCACATAGCGGACTACGAGATGGGGTTGACCAGCATTCACGTCGAAGACGCGGATCAAGTGGCCGCGCTGATCCAAGAGATGCGGGCCATGGTCGGTCGCCTTAGCAAGGAGACCAGAGCACTGCGTGAGGAAGTGGCTCAGCTCAAGACTGGGACTTCGATTGCTGAGACTTCAGCTCCTCGACCTCACGTCGCAGTTCCTGATGCTCAGCGCTGAGGGCACGAAGCTCGTCACGTAGAGCAGTGAGCATTTCAGTGAGGGTGTCCCCGGTGGCTTCGGAGCCGTCGGGGCTTCCCTCCGTCTGTTCTGCCTGCGGAGGCGTCTTGTCCCTGTTGGCGAGGTACCAGGCTGGCGGGGTGTAGCCCACCGAGAACTCGCCGGCTGCGTCATGGTCAGCCACGAAGCTACCCCGCCCGTGGATCGTGTAGATCAGGCCCTCGTCGCGCAGCACGTTGAGCGCGCCCCTCGCGGTCATGTTGGCCACGCCAAAGCGTTCCTGTAGCTCGCGAATGGACGGCATCTGCTCGCCCGGCTTGATCCGCCCCTGCAAGATGTCGCGCCGAAGCTCGTCGGCAGCGTGCTGATACGGCGGCCGACGGTCCTGCTTGCTCTCTGGCGCGGGGCTCATGGCCCAAGAGTAGCGATCCTTAGCACCCCTAGCACACCCCACTGACGTAGGTGGCCTATGTCAGCTGACACCTAGCTCACCACACACACTTGACAGTGCTAGGTCAGCTATGTTCAATGGTGATCACGCCCCGCCGCCTGGCGGAGCGCAACCGAAAGGAACCAACTTCCATGGCACGCATCCGTGTTGGCCTGCTTCCCACCTCGTCGTTCATGGTCGGAACCCTGCCGGTGCCGAAGTACGCGGACCAGGAGAAGACGCAGTTCGCCACCGACCGTGAGACCGGCGCGAAGCTCTACACGATCACCCTCTTCTTCATGGAGGAGGGACGCGCCGAGGCACTGAAGATCACCGTCCCGGAGACCGGTCTTCCTGACGGCCTCAAGCCCGGTGTCCCGGTCATGCCGGTGGAGCTGTTCGCCACCCCTTGGGCGCGAATCTTCAATGGCTCGCTCTCGGACGGCATCGCTTACCGCGCGGACCGGCTGGACCTGATGGCCCCGGCTGCTGAAGCGGCGTGAGCGGCACGGCTCCCCGGTCCGGCACTGAGCGCAACTACCCGTTGCCTCACGCCGGGCCGGATGCCCGGTTTACCGAGTCCCTCGTGACCTCGGTAGCGGGCGTGCTCGTCGGCTACGGCTATCCCCGTCTCGACGCCTCGGCCGACCGGACGGCTCTCGAATCGGCCCTAGCGGCCTTCCTCTACAACCCTCTGGAGCGGGACATATGAACGGTCCGAACGACCCGGCAGAGGGGGCCTTCCACTACGGCTCCCTGGTGGTCGACCTGGCGCTGGTGGTGCTCGTCGGGTGGGCGGTGTGGTGGGTGATCCGCTACCTGCGCGCCGACGCCATGACCCGGCAGTCCATCCGGCAAGCCGTCCGCGTGCGGTGGGGCTGGAAGCGGCTCGCGCCGATGCTCAAGCTGGCGGCCACGGACAAGACTCCGACCCCGCTCGCGTCGCTGGCGAACACCGACGGCAAGCCGATCAAACCTCGCGTCCTCATCCCGGCCCTCAAGGTCACGCATGACGCATACGGCGTGATCGCGCGGGCGAGTTGCCTGCCCGGCGTGGGCCTGGAGCAGTTCCAAGAGGCGGCCCCGCATCTGGCCGACGCCTGGAAGTGCACGCGGGTCGCGATCACACAGGACAAGCCCGGACAGGTCGTCATCCGGGGCGTGCGGCTCGATCCGCTCAAGTTCCCCACAGAGCACCGACCCACGGGGGACATGCCGGATGAGACGGCCCGGTGGGACTTGGGCTTGGACGAGTACGCACAGCCGGTCTCGGTAGACCTCACACAGGTGCCCGGAGTGACCGTGGCCGGCCTCCCAGGCTTCGGTAAGACGAGCCTGATCAACCGGCTTCTCACGGACTGGGCGCCTTCCCCCTGCGTGCAGTTCGCCTGCGCGGACGGCAAGGTGTCCGCCGCACACGAAGGTGACTATGCCGACTGGGTGCAGCGCATGTTCGCCTTCGTCGGGGACGACCTGGAAGAAGCCAACAAGCTGTTCCGGGACCTGGTGGAACTGCGGCGCCTCCGGTCGGCCTGGGTACGCAAGGCGCTCGGTGTGAAGTCCATGTGGGATGTGGGTCCGTCGGAGAACTGGCCGCTGGTCGTGCTGGTCATCGATGAAGCACACACGTACTTCCGCGACCACAAGGGCAGCGACCCGAAGACCAAGAAGCTCGCCGCTCTCGCTGCGGAGAACGCCCGGCTCGTCGAGGACCTGGTGAAGAAGGGCCGTTCGGTGGGGATGCTCGTCATCCTCGCCACCCAGAAGTCCACCGGCGATGCGATCCCGACCTTCATCCGTGACGTGTGCCCCGTGGGCCTGAGCTTCGCGCAGAAGACGGCTGAGGCCGCTGTCGCCGCGCTGGGCGAGGAGATCCGGGAGTGGCCCGATGCCAACCCAATCAACCTCCAGGACCCGACCTACGTCGGCGTCGCCGCGATGAATCACCAGTCGCAGCCCGGCTTTACCCGCATCCGCACCCCGTACGTCTCCGACGCCGACACAGCCCGAATCGCCGACAGCACCGCTCACCTGACCGCCGACCCCTCCGCGCTCCTCGAAGCCTTCTTGGGCCCGCGCATGTGGGACAAGGACATCGACCTGGAGAAACCCGCCGTCGACGCCGCTTGACCCCTTTTATCTCCGCCCCGTGACACAGCACCGAAGGGAGGTGAATTCCTTGACAGAGGACCGGATCACTCAGCGCACCATCACCGCCGTGATGATCGTCATCGCCGTGCTGGCGTTCGTCTTCTCCTTCGGCAACGTCTGGTCTCTCGCCCTCCGCTTGGGCGTCCCGTCACCGATCGCACCGCTCATCGCCCCGATGGTGGATCTCTCCGTGGTCGGCCTGTTGGTCGCCCTGCGCTACCTCTCCTTGCGCGGCCTGCCCGCCGAACAGATGACGGCCGCCACCCGGCTGATGCACTTCTCCGGGCTGCTGACGCTGGCCCTCAACGTCGCCGAACCCATCGCCGCCGGGCACTACGGCCGGGCAGCCGTGGACGCCGTGGCTCCCCTGCTCCTGCTCGGCTGGGGCGCGGTCGGCCCGCAACTCCTGCGCGCCTTCCACACCGTCACCTGCCCCGCCGACCCGGCCCCCGAAGCAGAAGAGACCGAACCGGCGCCCGAAACGACCGTGCCCCATGCCCCCGCTGCCGCACCGCTCACCGATCCGGCCCCGCCCGTCGCGCCGGACCCAGTCCCGACCCCGGCCCCGGTAGCTCCGCGCGTCACCCCGGCTCCCGCACCACCCGCGCTCAAGGTGCCCGAGCCGCTGCTGACCGAAGCGCGCTCCATCGCCGCGTCCCACCACGTCGAACATGGAGCAGCGATTACTCCGGCCCAGCTGAAGACGCGACTCGGCATCGGCCTGCCCATGGCCACCGCCCTCCACGCCGCCCTGTAGGGCCGCACCCACCGCCGGCCTTTCCGGCACCTCCCACCC
>NZ_JAAAXQ010000159.1 GCF_009916105.1 Streptomyces sp. GC420
GGGAAGCGAGGCGGGCCGGTTGCCGCGGGCGGGGCCGCATTGTCGGTGCGGCTGGGTACCGTTCTCGCATGGGGATGCGCAAGGGCACACACATCGTCTGGGACTGGAACGGCACGCTCTTCCACGACATCGACGCCGTGATCGGGGCGACGAACGCCGCGTTCGCGGAGATCGGCCTGGAGCCGATCACACTGGAGCGCTACCGGGACCTGTACTGCGTGCCCGTGCCGCTGTTCTACGAGCGGCTGATGGGCCGGCTTCCCACGGAGGAGGAGTGGGAGGTCATGGACGAGATCTTCCACCGGCACTACTGGGCGCGGGCGGAAAGCGCGGGCCTCGCGGACGGCGCGCGGGACCTGCTGGCCACGCGCCAGGCCTTGGGCCGCACCCAGTCCCTGTGCTCCCTGGCCCCGCACGAGCAGCTGATACCGATCGTCCGGACGCACGGCATCGAGCAGCACTTCACGAGGGTGGACGGCCGGATCGGCGGCTCCCACCGGGGCAAGGCGGAACACATGGTGCGCCACCTAGCGGCGCTGCACGGCGTCGCGCCGGAGCGCGTCGTGGTCATCGGCGACGCGGTGGACGACGCGGTGGCCGCCGCCCATGTGGGGGCGCGGGCGGTGCTGTACACGGGCGGCTCGCACAGTAGGGGCAGCCTCGAGGCGGCGGGCGTCCCGGTCGTCGACACACTCGCCGAGGCGGTCGAGGCCGCGGAGGACATCGCGGCCTGACCCGCCGCGCACCGCCTGAGTACGCCCCGCCGGTCCAGGTTCGGGCAGGTGACCGCGGCGTCCGTCCCATGCGCGGCACTCGACGGCCCCGGCCGCCCCCACGCCGCTGCCGCGCACGCGATGACAGCCGTCGTGCCCCGTCGTCGGCGGGCGCAGCCGACCGGCGGCGGTCCCGTCACCGTGCCCCGAAGGGCCTCTTCGCACTGCTCACGCGCCTGAACCGGTGGGGGCTGCGCGTGGTGCGACGTCCCGTCGCTGATGATGTACATCCATCCGCAGTTCCGGCTCGGCATGGGCGGCTCGGAACCGGACTCGCGGCCCGGCGGCGGTCCCGGGACCGGTCGAGGGACTGGTTCGGTGCCCGAGTCCGGGCCGGGCCGCCCGAGACACGGGGCGGCCCGGCCCGGAGGCGGGCGGTGTGGGCCGGGGAGCCGGGGGTTACCCGGTCGCGGGGGCCTTCTCGCGGAGGATGCGCAGGAACTCACGCATCCAGCCCGAGTGGTCGGGCCACGCGCGGGCGGAGACCAGGTTGCCGTCCACGACCGCCTCGGCGTCCTGGAACGAGGCGCCGGCGGCCTCCATATCGAGTTCGAGGGCGGGGTAGGCGGTGACACGGCGGCCGCTCAGGCCGCCGATGGCGGCGGTGAGGAGAGGGCCGTGACAGATCTGGGCGACGGGTTTGTCGGCGTCGAAGAACGCCTTGAGGATCTTGCGCAGTTCGGGGTCGTTGCGCAGGTACTCCGGGGCACGGCCGCCCGGGATGACGACCGCCGCGTAGTCACCCGGGTCGATTTCGGAGAAGGCGAGGTCCGCCGGCCAGGTGTAGCCGGGCTTCTCGGTGTACGTGTCGAAGCCGGGTACGAAGTCGTGGACCACGAACCGGAGGGTCTTGCGGGTGGGGGCCGCGATATGCACGTCGTACCCCTCTTCGCGGAGCCGCTGGTAGGGATAGAGGACTTCCAGGGACTCGGCCGCGTCACCGGTCACGATCAGGATCTGCACTGTCATGGGGTTGCTCCCCTCGGCACGACGGAGCGAGTTGCGTCCCGTTCAACGTACATCCGCGCCGGGCACTGTCCAGAGTGTCGAATTTCCCACCCCGCTTTTGTACACATACGGCTCATGACGGGCCCCCGTTCCCGAGCGATAGCCTGGGGGCGTGATCAGCGCGATAGCCCGCGGGGGCAGTGCCGCCCCTGCTCCGCGCCCGGCGCACGACAGTGGCCGGGCCGTCGCCGATCCCCCATTCCCGGATCCGCCGATGACACCGATGACACCCCTCACATTGGCCGATTACGGTCCGGGCATCTCTCATCCCGGCATAACGTCGACTTCGACCGGTAATCCCGCGTCGTGGCGTTGTGTCAACTTCACCTACGTCACGCAACGGCGCGCGACAGGAGCCAGAGGACATGCAGACCAAGCTGGACGAAGCAAAGGCCGAGCTGCTCGAGCGAGCAGCCCGGGTAGCTGAGAACAGCCCGGCCGGGGGACTGCCTCCGTCCGGGACCACGAGCACGTACGCGCCCGACGGGGAAGCGGTGCTCGCCTACCTCCAGCGCTACTACCTGCACACCGCACCCGAGGACCTCGGCGACCGCGACCCGGTCGACGTCTACGGGGCTGCCCTCTCCCATTACCGGCTGGCCGAGAACCGCCCGCAGGGCACCGCCAACGTCCGGGTCCACACACCCACCGTCGAGGAGAACGGCTGGACGTGCAGCCACTCCGTCGTCGAGGTGGTCACCGACGACATGCCCTTCCTGGTCGACTCGGTCACCAATGAGCTCTCCCGCCAGGGCCGCGGCATCCACGTGGTCATCCACCCGCAGTTCGTCGTACGGCGTGACGTCACCGGAAAGCTCATCGAGGTGCTGCCCGGACGGCGCCCGGGGCCCGACCTCCCGCACGACGCGCTCACCGAGTCCTGGATCCACGTCGAGATCGACCGTGAGACGGACCGCGGGGACCTGAAGCAGATCACCGCCGACCTGCTGCGGGTGCTCTCGGACGCACGTGAGGCCGTCGAGGACTGGGAGAAGATGCGCGACGCCGCGCTGCGCATCGCCGAGGCCATCACCACCACCGAGCCGCTGCCGGAAGACCTGCCCGAGGAGGAGGCCGAGGAGGCCCGCGAGCTGCTGCGCTGGCTCGCCGACGACCACTTCACCTTCCTCGGCTACCGGGAGTACGAACTCACCGACAGAGACGCGCTGGCCGCCGTCCCCGGTACCGGGCTCGGCATACTGCGTGCGGACCCCTCGCACCACACGGAGGAGGGTCACCCGGTCAGCCCCTCCTTCAACCGGCTGCCCGCCGACGCCCGCGCCAAGGCCCGCGAGCACAAGCTGCTGGTCCTGACGAAGGCCAACAGCCGCGCCACCGTGCACCGCCCCAGCTACCTCGACTACGTCGGGGTGAAGAAGTTCGACGCCGACGGCAACGTGGTCGGCGAGCGGCGCTTCCTCGGGCTGTTCTCCTCGGCGGCGTACACCGACTCGGTGCGCCGCATCCCCGTCATCCGCCGCAAGGTGGACGAGGTGCTGCGCAGCGCCGGATTCTCGCCCAACAGCCACGACGGGCGCGATCTGCTGCAGATCCTGGAGACGTACCCGCGCGACGACCTCTTCCAGATCCGCATCGACCAGCTCCGCTCCATCGTCACCTCCGTCCTGTACCTCCAGGAGCGCCGCAGGCTGCGGCTCTACCTGCGCCAGGACGAGTACGGGCGCTACTACTCGGCGCTCGTCTACCTTCCGCGCGACCGGTACACCACGGGCGTGCGGCTGCGGCTGATCGAGATCCTCAAGGAGGAGCTCGGCGGCAGCAGCGTCGACTTCACCGCCTGGAACACCGAGTCGATCCTCTCCCGCATCCACTTCGTGATCCGGGTGCCGCAGGGCACCGAACTGCCCCAGCTCACCGACGCCGACACCGAGCGGATCGAGGCACGCCTCGTCGAGGCCACCCGCTCCTGGGCCGACGGCTTCGCGGAGGCGCTCAACGCCGAACTCGGCGAGGAGCGCGCGGCCGAACTGCTGCGCCGCTACGCCAACGCCTTCCCCGAGGGATACAAGGCCGACCACTCCCCGCGCTCCGCCGTCGCCGACCTCGTCCAGCTGGAGAAGCTCGGCAAGGAGACCGAGGACTTCGCGCTCTCCCTCTACGAGCCGGTCGGCGCCGGCCCCGGCGAGCGCCGTTTCAAGATCTACCGCAGCGGGCAGCCGGTCTCCCTGTCCGCCGTGCTGCCGGTGCTCACCCGGCTCGGCGTCGAGGTGGTCGACGAGCGGCCGTACGAGCTGCGCTGCTCCGACCGCAGCACGGCGTGGATCTACGACTTCGGGCTGCGCATGCCGAAGAAGCCGAGCGGCGGCGACTACCTCAAGGACGACGCACGCGAGCGTTTCCAGGACGCCTTCGCCGCGGTGTGGACCGGCCGCGCCGAGAACGACGGCTTCAACGCCCTCGTGCTGAGCGCCGGGCTCAACTGGCGCGAGGCGATGGTGCTGCGCGCCTACGCCAAGTACCTGCGCCAGGCGGGCTCCACCTTCAGCCAGGACTACATGGAGGACACCCTCCGCAACAACGTCCACACCACCCGGCTGCTGGTGAACCTCTTCGAGGCCCGGATGGCGCCCGGACGGCAGCGGGCCGGGCACGAACTCCTCGACGGGATCAAGGAGGAACTCGACTTCGCGCTCGACCAGGTCGCCAGCCTGGACGAGGACCGGATCCTGCGGGCGTTCCTGACCCTGATCAGCGCGACGCTGCGGACGAACTTCTTCCAGAGCGTCAGCGATGGAAGCGTCGGGAGGGGTCAGAGCGTCAGCGATGGAAGCGTCGGGAGGGGTCAGAGCGTCAGCGATGGAAGCGTCGGGAGGGGTCAGGGCGCCGGGGACGGGACGGGGGGCCGGCCGCACGACTACCTCTCCATGAAGTTCGACCCGCAGGCCATCCCGGACCTGCCGGCGCCCCGCCCCGCGTACGAGATCTGGGTGTACTCCCCGCGTGTCGAGGGCGTCCACCTGCGCTTCGGCAAGGTCGCGCGCGGCGGCCTGCGCTGGTCCGACCGCCGCGAGGACTTCCGCACCGAGATCCTCGGCCTGGTCAAGGCGCAGATGGTGAAGAACACCGTCATCGTGCCGGTCGGCGCCAAGGGCGGCTTCGTCGCCAAGCAGCTGCCCGACCCGTCGGTGGACCGCGACGCGTGGCTGGCGGAAGGCATCGCCTGCTACAAGACCTTCATCTCGGCGCTGCTCGACATCACGGACAACCTGGTGGCGGGCGAGGTCGTGCCGCCCATCGACGTGGTGCGCCACGACGAGGACGACACGTACCTCGTCGTCGCCGCGGACAAGGGCACCGCGACCTTCTCCGACATCGCCAACGACGTCGCCCAGGCGTACAACTTCTGGCTCGGCGACGCCTTCGCCTCCGGCGGTTCCGCGGGCTACGACCACAAGGGCATGGGCATCACGGCCCGCGGCGCCTGGGAGTCAGTCAAGCGGCACTTCCGCGAGCTGGGCGTGGACACGCAGACCCAGGACTTCACCGTCGTCGGCATCGGCGACATGTCCGGTGACGTCTTCGGCAACGGCATGCTGCTGTCCGAGCACATCCAGCTGGTCGCGGCCTTCGACCACCGGCACATCTTCATCGACCCCGAGCCCGACGCGGCCGTCTCGTACGCCGAGCGGCGCCGCCTGTTCGAGCTGCCGCGCAGCTCATGGGCCGACTACGACACCGCGCTGATCTCGCCGGGCGGCGGCGTCTTCCCCCGCACCGCGAAGTCCATCCAGCTCAACGCACGGATCCGGGACGCCCTCGACATCGAGTCCGACGTCGCCAAGATGACCCCGGCCGAGCTGATGCAGGCCATCCTCCAGGCACCGGTCGACCTGCTGTGGAACGGCGGCATCGGCACCTACGTGAAGTCCACCGCCGAGACGCACGCCGATGTCGGTGACAAGGCCAACGACGCCATCCGGGTCAACGGCGCCGACCTGCGGGCCAAGGTCGTCGGCGAGGGCGGCAACCTGGGTCTGACCCAGCTCGGCCGGATCGAGTTCGCCCACCAGGGGGGCAAGGTCAACACCGATGCCATCGACAACAGCGCCGGCGTGGACACCTCCGACCACGAGGTGAACATCAAGATCCTGCTGAACTCCCTGGTCACCGAGGGCGAGATGACCGTCAAGCAGCGAAACAGGCTGCTCGCGGAGATGACCGACGAGGTGGGACGGCTGGTGCTGCGCAACAACTACGCGCAGAACGTCGCCCTCGCCAACGCCGTCGCCCAGTCCCCCTCACTGCTCCACGCCCACCAGCGGTTCATGCGCCGCATGGGACGCGAGGGCCTGCTCGACCGCTCGCTGGAGTTCCTGCCCACCGACCGGCAGATCCGCGAGATGCAGAGCAGCGGCCGGGGCCTGACCCAGCCGGAGCTCGCGGTCCTGCTCGCGTACACGAAGATCACGACGGCCGAGGCGCTGATCGCCACCGACCTCCCCGACGACCCGTACCTGCGGCGCCTGCTGCACGCCTACTTCCCGCAGGCGCTGCGCGAGCGGTTCTCCGAGCAGATCGACACGCACCCGCTGCGCCGCGAGATCATCACGACGATCCTGGTCAACGACACCGTCAACACCGGCGGCTCCACCTTCCTGCACCGGCTGCGCGAGGAGAGCGGGGCCTCGCTCGAGGAGATCGTGCGGGCGCAGCTCGCCGCCCGTGAGATCTTCGGGCTGAGCGAGGTGTGGGACGCCGTCGAGGCCCTGGACACCCAGGTCGAGGCGGCCGTGCAGACCCGGATCAGGCTGCACTCGCGGCGGCTCGTCGAGCGCGGCACCCGCTGGCTGCTCAACAACCGGCCGCAGCCGCTGCACCTCTCGGAGACGGTCGGCTTCTTCCAGGAGGGCGTGACCAGGGTCTGCGGCGAGCTGCCGAAGCTGCTGCGCGGCGCCGACCTGGAGTGGTTCGCGAGCGTCTGCGGCACGATGACCGACGCGGGGGTCCCGGACGAGCTGGCGACCCGGGTGGCGGGCTTCTCCTCCGCCTTCCCGACGCTGGACATCGTCGCGGTCTCCGACCGCACGGGCACGGAGCCGATGCAGGTCGCGGAGGTGTACTACGACCTCGCCGACCGGCTGGACATCACCCAGCTGATGGACCGGATCATCGAATTGCCGCGGGCCGACCGCTGGCAGTCCATGGCCCGCGCCAGCATCCGCGAGGAGCTGTACTCGGCGCACGCCGGTCTCACCGCCGCCGTACTGGAGGCGGGGAACGGCACCTCGACCCCGGAGGAGCGCTTCAACGCCTGGGCGGAGAAGAACTCCGCGCTGCTGAGCCGCGCCCGCACCACGCTGGACGAGATCCACGGCTCGGACTCCTTCGACCTGGCGAACCTGTCCGTGGCGATGCGGACGATGCGCACCCTGCTGCGCTCGCGCGAGTAGCGGAAGCGGCGCCGCGCGCGGAAGCGGTGCCGCACGGTGTGGTGCCGCACGGGAGCGGCGCCACCGCGTCGTACGGATGGAGGGCTCCGACCGGAATGGTCGGGGTCCTCCCCTTATGGTGGCTGTGTGGCATCGGATAAGAGTGTGATACCGGATGTTACCGTCGTGGTGATCGTCTACAACGACGCCGAACGACTGCCCACCGCCGTACGGTCCGTACTGGACCAGACTTTGCGGGCCGTCGATGTGGTGATCGTCGACGACCACTCCACGGACGGCTCCTTCGACATCGCGCGGGGGCTGGCCGCCGCCCACCCCGAGCGGGTACGCGCCTTCCGCCTCGACCGGAACAGCGGCGGCTGCGGCGCACCCCGCAACCACGGCATCGAACACGCCCGCGGCACGTACGTGATGTTCCTCGACAGCGACGACACCCTGGAGCGCAACGCCTGCCGCAACATGCTGGCGGCCGCCGAGCGCACCGGAGCCGACCTCGTCTCCGGGATGTGCGTCCGCGTCCACACCGACTCGCGGCACGGCAAGACCGTCGAGTGGTACCCCTGGCTCTACGCCCGCAGCCGGGTCCTGCACGACATCGCCGACCTGCCCGACCTGCTGGTCTACGACACCCTCTCCACCAACAAGTGCTACCGCCGCGCCTTCCTCCTCGACAGCGGCCTGCGCTTCCCCACCGGAATCCACTACGAGGACCTGCTGTTCTCCGCCCAGGCCTATGTCGCGGCCCGGCGGATCGCGCTCGTCCCCAACCACGTCTACTTCTGGAACGTCGTCGAGAGGCCGGACGGCGACCGCGCGAGGTCCATCAGCAACCGGCGCCACGAGATCGCCAACTTCACCCACCGCATGGAGATCCACCGCCGTATCGACGCCCTGCTGCGGGAACACGGGCTGCCCTCACTCAAACGGGCCAAGGACGTCAAGTTCCTCAAGCACGACCTCGTACTGCACCTGCGGGACCTTCCGTTCCGCGACGACTCCTACCGCCGGGAGTTCGCGCTCCTGGCCGCGGACTACCTCGACGGGATCGACCCGGCAGCGTACGAGGACGTGGACCCCATCCACGCCGTCTGCGCGTATCTGCTGCGCCACGGGGACTGGGGGCTGCTGCTGCCCGCCGTCGACACGCTCACCAACCGCGACAAGATATCCTCGCCGCTCGTCGAGCGTGACGGCCGCGTCTACTGGTGCGACGCGGGCCACCTCGACCGGCCGGAGGGCCGCAGGGCGCTGGACGTCACCGGACTCGGGCTGCACAGCCGGCCGCTGGACCGGATGTTCCTGCGCAACGCGCTCACCTCGTACGCCGCGCACGGCCGGACGGTGCGGCTCGGCGGACGGATCGTCAACCCGCTCGGGGCCGTACCGCCCGAGGCGGCGCTCGGCGCGGAACTGGAGTTCCGGGCCCGCCGCCGCGGACCGGGCTCCGGCATCTTCCGCTTCCCGGTGCCGGCCGTCCGCCACGAGGGGGAGTACCTGGGGTGGGAGGCGGAGATCCCCCTCGGCAGGGTCCTCAAACCGCTCGGCCTCGTCGACACGGTGTGGGACGTGCGCCTGCGTCTCACGGCGGACGGAGTCCGCACCACGACCCGGCTCACCGCCGCCGACACCGGGCTCGCCGGTGACGACCTGCCCGTACGGCCCCGGCTGACCGGCCTGGTCGGCGACCGCCTCAGTCCTGAGGTGTCGAGCAAGGGGCATCTCGCCTTCCGGCTCGTCGCGGGCAGCCCGCGCGCCGAGCGGGTCCGCCGGATCGTCACCGAGGCCGCCCGGGGCGCCCCCGGCAGGCTCGCCAGGACCGGCTACCGCAAGGCGCGGGCGGTGCGCCGCGGACTCACCTCCGGCGAGACCAGGATCCGCCTCTACCACGAGGTGTTCTGCCGGCTGCCGATCCGCCGCGGCACGGTCGTCTTCGAGAGCCACCTCGGCCGGCAGTACAGCGACAGCCCCCGGGCCCTGTACGAGGAACTCCGCCGCCGGGACTACGACGTCGAGGCAATATGGTCGTACAGCGGCGAACCCGTGGGCTTCCCCGAGGACGCCACCCTCGTCCGCCGCTGGTCGCTGCCGTACCTCAAGGCCCTTGCCCAGGCCGAGTTCTGGGTCGACAACCAGAGCTTCCCGCTCAAACTGACCAAGCGCCCCGGCACGACCTATCTCCAGACCTGGCACGGCTCCGCCCTCAAACGCATGGGCTTCGACGAACCGGGCTGGAAACTCAAGCCCCGCGCCGCGCGCGAGGAGCAGCAGCGCGTCCTGGACCGCTTCGACCGCTTCCTGATCCGCTCCGAGCACGACGTGCGCACGCTCGCCCGCGCCTTCCGCCTCAAGGAACGCACCCTGCTGCGTGTCGGCTATCCGCGTAACGACGTGCTCGTGCGGGCCCGGGACCGGGAGCGGGCCTCGGGGGTGCGGGAGCGCGGGCCGCTCGCCGCCGAGCTGGGCATCCCCGAGGACCGCACGATCCTGCTGTACGCCCCGACCTTCCGGGGGCGCGGGGGCGGCGGGAGGAGCCGGCGCGCCCGGCTGCCCTTCGACGTCGAACGCTTCGCCGCCGACTTCGGCGACACGCACACCCTGCTGGTCCGCGCCCACTACCTGGAGCACGTCGTCCTCCCGCCCTCCGTGCGCGGGCGGGTCGCCGACGTGTCCTCGCTGCACGACGTGACGCCGCTGCTGCTGCTCGCCGACGCGCTGATCACCGACTACTCGTCGGTGATGTTCGACTACGCGCTCCTCGACCGGCCGATGCTGTTCTTCCCCTACGACTACGAGGAGTACGTCGCCGAGCGCGGCACCTACTTCGACCTGCTCGAACGGGCGCCGGGGCCGGTGGCTCGCACCGAGGACGAACTGTTCGCCGCGCTGAAGTCGCTGGACGCGCAGATTCTGGAACACGCCGGGGACCGGGCGCGGTTCGTCGCCGGGTTCGGCGAGTACGACCGGGGGGACGCCGCACAGCGCGTCGCCGCGGAGTTCTTCTCCCACTGGAGCCGCGGGAGCAGCCGGTGAGCACATCGCGGGACATCTTCCTGATCGCCAACAGCGTCGACGAACTGGGCGGCGTGACCACCTGGACCCACCAGATGGCCCGGCTGTTCACCGAGTGCGGGCACCGCGTCCACGTCGTCGGCATCACCGAACCCGACGAGCCGCAGGACATCGGCTCCCGGCTGCCCTACCCGACTACGACCCTGTACGCCGTCCGCCCGCCGCGCGACCGCCGCGGGCGCGAGGCGGGGATGGGAGAACCCGCGGCCCGGCTGAGCGCCCTGCTGCGCTCGGCCCGGCCGGGGGCGGTCGTGATCGTCACCCAGGTGTGGGCCATGGAATGGGTGGTGCGCGCGGACACGGCCGGGCTGCTCGTCATCGGCATGAGCCACGAGTCGTACGAGTACTCCAAGGCGTCCACCCGGTTCCGGCGCGTCAAGACGTACTACCGGGACGTCGACCGGATGCTTGCCCTGACCAGGGAGGACGCGGACCTGTGGATCCGGGAGGGCATGGACAACGCCGACTTCATGCCGAACCCGCTGCCCTTCGTGCCCGACGTGCCCTCGCCGCGCGAGGAGAAGGCGGTGGTGAGCGTCGGCCGGCTGACCGACCAGAAGGGCATCGACATGCTCCTGGACGCCTGGTCGGAGGCCGTGCCCCGGCACCCCGGGTGGACGCTGCGGATCTACGGCTCGGGCGAGGAGGAGGAACGCCTGCGGAAGCAGTGCACGGCGCTGGGACTCGACGGCAGCGTCGAGTGGAGGGGCCGCACCGGCGATGTGCCCGGGGCCCTGCGCGGCGGCTCGGTGTTCGTGCTTTCCTCGCGGGGCGAGGGATTCCCGCTCGCGCTGATGGAGGCGATGGCCACGGGGCTGCCGACCGCGGCGTTCGACTGTGCTCCGGGCGTGCGGGAGATCATCGACGACGGCGTTGACGGGCTCCTCGCACCGCTCGGCAACACGTCGGAACTCGCGCGGCGGCTGGACCGGTTGATGGCGGACAAGGCACTGCGCGACCGGATGGGGGAGGCGGCCCGGCGCAATGTCCAGCGGTACACGACCGAGGAGATCGTGCACCGCTGGGAATCGCTGTTCGCGTTCCTCGAAAGATGACGCGGCGGAAGATGACGCCGTGTCAGCCGCGTGGTGTCAGCCGCTCGGCCCGGGGTGCCGGGCGGCCGGGCCGCGTCAGCCCTTCTTGGTGAACTTCTCGTACTCCTTGAGCACCTCGTCCGTCGGGCCGTCCATCCGCAGCACGCCGTGCTCCAGCCACAGCACCCGGTCGCAGGTGTCCCGGATCGACTTGTTGTTGTGGCTGACGAGGAAGACGGTGCCGGCCTCCTTGCGCAGCTCGCGGATGCGGGCCTCGGAGCGCTTCTGGAACTTGCGGTCGCCCGTGGCCAGCGCCTCGTCGATCATCAGCACGTCGTGGTCCTTGGCAGCGGCGATGGAGAACCGCAGCCGGGCACCCATGCCGGAGGAGTACGTGCGCATCGGCAGGGTGATGAAGTCGCCCTTCTCGTTGATCCCGGAGAAGTCGACGATGCTCTGGTAGCGCTCCCTGATCTGCTCGCGGGTCATGCCCATCGCCAGCCCGCCCAGCATGACGTTCCGCTCACCGGTGAGATCGTTCATCAGGGCGGCGTTCACGCCGAGCAGCGAGGGCTGGCCGTCGGTGTAGACCTTGCCGCGCTCGGCGGGCAGCAGCCCGGCGATGGCGCGCAGCAGCGTGGACTTCCCCGAGCCGTTGGAGCCGATCAGGCCGATGGCCTCGCCCCGGTACGCCGTGAAGGACACCCCGCGCACGGCGTGCACCTCCCGCATCCCGGCGGGCTTGGTCCGCTTGATGATCCTGTTCAGCGCCGCGGTGGCACTGCCCCTGCCGCCCCCGCCGCCGTTGACGCGGTAGACGATGTGCAGCTCGTCCGCGATGACGGTCGGGATCCTCGCGCCCACGCCGGTGGCCCCGGCGGTCCCGGCGGTCCCGGTGGTCCCGCTTACTCCGGTCGCGGTGTTCCGGCCGGTCGCGCCGGTCGTGTCGGTCACGGTCACATCAGCCACGGCCGTAGCGCTCCTCAGCCTTCCAGAAATACACGAACCCGCCGATTCCCAGGGCGAGTGCCCAGCCCGCCGCCAGTGCCCATACGTGCGGCGGCAGTTGTGCGGAGGTGAAGCTGTCGATCAGGGCGAAACGCATGAGGTCGATGTAGACGGCCGCCGGGTTGGCCTCCAGCAGCCACTCCACGAACGCCGGCACGTGGCGGTCGGCGAGGACGTGCTCGATGCTGAACATCACGCCCGAGGCGTACATCCAGGTGCGCAGCAGGAACGGCATGAGCTGTGCGAGGTCGGGGGTCTTGGCGCCCATCCGCGCGAAGATCAGAGCCAGCCCGGTGTTGAACACGAACTGGAGCGTCAGCGCGGGGATCACGAGCAGCCAGGACAGGTCGGGGTAGTGGCCGAGGCCGACCAGGATCACGGCCAGCACGCCCATGGAGGCCAGCAGCTGCTGGAGCTGCATCAGGCAGAAGGAGATCGGCAGGGACGCGCGGGGGAAGTGCAGGGCCCGTACGAGCCCGAGGTTGCCGGAGATCGACCGGGTCCCCGCGAGCACCGAGCTCTGGGTGAAGGTGAACACGAACACGCCGGTGACCAGGAACGGGATGAAGTCCGGCACGCCGCGGCTGGTGCCCATCAGCAGGCCGAAGATCAGGTAGTAGACCGCCGCGTTGAGCAGCGGCGTCATGACCTGCCACAGCTGGCCCAGCTTGGCCTGGCTGTACTGCGCGGTGAGCTTGGCGGTCGCGAACGCCGTGATGAAGTGCCGCCGCCCCCACAACTGCCTTATGTACTCGACGAGTCCGGGGCGGGCGCCGCTCACCGTCAGTCCGTGCCGGGCGGCCAGCTCGGCGGCGGTCACGGGTGGCTCGGTCGCGGTGGGGGGATCCAGGATCGCGCTCACATCCACTGCTTTCTCGTCCGGGAGAACACGACGGGGACGACGGGACGGGACCGTATCGTCGTTACCGCGAGAGTAGGGCGCGGCAACGTCGGAACGCAACCGTACCGTCGTGACGCTCTATGCTTGTCCGCATGACGACGGACGCCCCGACTCCCCGCAGAGCCACCGGCCGAGCCCCCGCGGGCGCCGCCGTGCTGCGTGAAGACGTGACGGAGGCCATCAGGACGGCCGTCTTCGAGGAACTGGCGGCGGTCGGCTTCGCGCGGATGTCGATCGAGGGGATCGCGCGACGGGCCGGTGTGGGTAAGACCGCCGTCTACCGGCGCTGGCGCTCCAAGCTGCACCTCGTGCTCGACCTGGTCTCGGCGGTCGCGGTCCAGGGCCTGCCGGTGCCCGACACCGGAACCCTCCAGGGCGACGTGCGGATGCTCTTCTCGATGGTGGCGCGGATCCTGCGCCACCCCGTGGCGTCCCAGATCATTCCCGACCTCCAGGCGGAGGCCGCACGCAGCCCGGAGATCGCCGAGGCCCTGCAGAAGGCCCTGCGCGACAGCCAGCAGAGCGTGGCGATCGGCGTGGTCCGCAAGGCCGTGGAGCGCGGCGAGCTCTCCGCGGCGCTCGACGAGAACCTCGCCCTCGACCTGCTCTCCGGCCCTTTGTACTGGCGCGCGGTCGTCAGCCGCGCCGACCTGCCCAAGGGCTACCTGGACAGGCTGGCCGCGGCCACGGCGGCCGCGCTGCGGGCAGCGGCGTAGACCGGGCGCCGGGCCCGCCCGGTCGTTCCGCCGCGGCCGCCGGCGCGTGAGACCCGGCCGGGGCGGTGGCCGCGCCGCCCCGGCCCACCGGCACCGGCACCGACGGGCGTGATGCCCGCCGGTGCCGGTGCCGCCGACGGCGTCAGCCGCGGTCGGGTGCGGCCTGCGGGTGGTGGAGGAGCCAGCCGTCCCAGGCCGAGGTCACCATGTCGCGAACGTCCCGCTGGGACTTCCAGCCCAGCACCTCCGTGATCCGGTCGGCCGAGGCCACCACGCGGGCCGGGTCGCCGGGGCGGCGCGGGGCGACGACGGGCGCCAGCCCGGTGTGGCCGGTCAGGGCGGTGATCTCGTCGATGAGTTCCCGCACCGAGACGCCCTCGCCGCGGCCGATGTTGAGGACCAGTTGCCGGTCCGGGTCCTGTTCGAGCGCACGGGCGGCCGCCATGTGGGCCTCGGCGAGGTCGGCGACGTGGATGTAGTCGCGGACGCAGGTGCCGTCCGGGGTCGGGTAGTCGTCGCCGAAGATGCGGGGCGGCTCGCCGGCCGTCAGCTTCTCGAACACCATCGGGACGATGTTGAAGACGCCCGTGTCGGCGAGTCCCGGTTCGGCGGCGCCCGCCACGTTGAAGTAGCGCAGCGAGGCGGTGGCGATGCCGTGCGCCGTGCCGACCGCGCGGACCAGCCACTCACCGGCGAGCTTGGTCTCGCCGTACGGGCTCATCGGCGCGCACGGGCTCTCCTCGGTCACCAGATCGGCGTCCGTCATGCCGTACACGGCCGCGGACGAGGAGAAGACGAAGCTGCGCACGCCGCCCTCGACGCAGGCGTCCAGCAGCAGCCGGAGCCCCTCCACATTGACCTGGTAGTACGCCAGCGGCTGCTCGACGGACTCGCCGACCGCCTTCTTCGCCGCGAGGTGCACCACGCCGGTGATGCCGTGCTCCCTGATCGTCCGGCCGAGCAGGTCCCGGTCCAGGACGGATCCGTGCACCAGGGGCACGCCGGCGGGGACGCGGTCCCTGACGCCCGCGGACAGGTCGTCGTACACGACGACCTGTTCCCCGGCCTGCGTCATCGTCCTGACGACATGCGCTCCGATGTAACCGGCGCCGCCGGTGATCAACCAGGTCATGGTCACCTTGTCTCGTCGGGTGGGGGCTGGCTGTGCCTGTTGTCGGCTGTGCCTGTTGTTCTCTGTCCTTTGTAGGGCAGCTTGCCAGATGTGTGACGATCAGCGCCGGGCGAGCCCGCGCCGCACACGCCGGAGCAGGACGGCGCACGCCCCGCGCACCCCCGGCGCCAGCCGCAGTGCGAGCGCGCCCGCATGGGTGGCGTAAGGCTGTGCGAGGAGCACGCCGCCGCTGCCGCGGCCCGGCAGCACGGCCCGTCCGGTGCCCGTGGCACGGGCGGAGAGCAGGGCTGTGCTGCCGCTCGCGCAGTGCACCCGTACCCGCAGGTCCCAGACGGGCGCGGCGCGGGCCAGCCGGTCGAGGTCGACACGCAGTTCGGAGGTCCAGGCCCATGAGCCGCCGTCCGCATCCGTCCCAGCGGCCCCGTCCGTGCCCGCTCCCGTGGTTCCGTCCGTGCCCGCTCCCGTGCCTGCCTCCGGGCGCAGCACCGCGGTACGGACGAGGGCGCGGCGTCCGCTGTCCCGCTCCCGGAACTCGGCGTCCACCCACAGCGGTCCGGCCGCCGCGAGCCGTCCGTACAGGTCGTACACGCGCAGCCGCAGCCGCCGCCGCTCGAGGCGCGCGTCCACCGCGAACGGCAGCCGGTCCAGCGGAGCCGTCAGCAGGTCGTCGAGCGACAGCCGCGGCAGGTCCTCCGACCACGCCGGGCCGCGGGCGTACGGCGGCAGCAGCCGGGCCGGCCGGGCCGCGAGCTCCCTGACCCGGTCCAGGTCGCGGGGGTCGGGGGAGAGCAGCAGCAGCCGCCCGAGGATCCGGCCGGGCAGCGGGGCCCGCTCGAAGTCGACGGGGTCGAAGCCCGCCACATGGGCGCGGGCCCGTTCCCACCACTCACGGCGGTAGGCGGGTGGGCGCGATGCAAGGTCCCGCGCGTACATCCGCAGCTCATGGTCGAGGAACTTGGCGCGGGCCGCCGAGGCGAGTCGTTTCTCCCCGGCGCCCAGCAGGATGTCCACCACTTGCCGGTGCGCCTCGACACGGTCCCGCCAGTTGCCGATGCCCTCCCGGTCGAGGGAGATCGACAGCCGCTCGGCGTCCCTGCGGACGTGCCAGACGTACACCGGGTCGGGGATCAGCGCGATCCGGGGAGCCGCGGCCAGCACCCGGGCGCCGAAGACGAAGTCCTCGTAGGGGAACCGCCCGTCGGGGAAACGGATGCCGTGCTCGCGCAGGAAGCCGGTCCGGTAGAGCTTGTTGACGCACAGCGTGTCGGAGACCAGCCGCGGCCGCCGCGACGGCCGCGGCACGAGGGTCCGCTCGGCGTACAGCGCCGGCTGCCAGGGCACCTCGCGCCCGGACGGGAGTTCACGGCGTACGCACAGGCCCGCCGCGACCTCGGCGTCCAGCTCTTGCGCGGCGGCGAGCAGCGCGGCCACTGCGCCCGGGGGCAGGACGTCGTCGCTGTCGAGGAACATCGCGTAGGGCGAGGTGAGCGCGGCCAGGCCGTCGTTGCGGGGTGTGCCGCAGCCGCCGCTGTTCCCCGCGCGGCGCACGACGGACAGCCGGGGCTCGGCCGCCGCCAGCCGCTCAAGCAGCTCGCCCGTGCCGTCGTCCGAGCCGTCGTCCACCGCGACCACCTCCCGGACGGCCGGGCCCTGGGCGAGCGCGGAGCGGACGGCTGCCGCGACATGGGGCACGTCGTTGTACGCGATCAGGATGATTCCCACCTGATGGGAAAAAGTGTGATCCACGGAACAAAATGCTAATTGCCCGGCATGGTGTCCGGCCCTGTGGCTCCCGGCCCAGGCCCTGTGGCTCCCTGCTCCGGCTCCGTGGTTCTCCACCCCGGCTCCTTGCCGGCGCCACGCCCCCCCGCCGTTGCCCCTGCCACCC
>NZ_JAAAXQ010000015.1 GCF_009916105.1 Streptomyces sp. GC420
GCCCGGGCCGGAACGCACGGTCGCGGCAGCGGTGCCCGCGGGCAGCAGCTGTGATCCGCTCCGCAGCACGAAGACGGCGTAGTACGCGAGCAGGGCACCCGTCATCAGCGGCACCCCCGAGCCGCCGTGTCCCGAGTGCGCCCCCGGCGCTCCCGCGGCCATGGCCACCGCCATGTAGACCATGGCCAGCGAACCCACGAGGTGGTGGAGATGGTGGCCGCCGCCACGGACGAGCCACGCCTCACGCACCGCGGTGGCGCCGAACACCACCGCGTACGGGATCCAGGCCCAGGGCGGCGGCGACAGCACGGCCGTGGGAACCGCCATCGCCGCCATCGCGAAGCCCATCAACGCCTCGCCGCGGGCCTGGGCGCGCTGTCCGCGATCACCGGCGCGCATCCGCAGCAGGCAGTAGGAGCCCGTCGCCGCGCACACCCCCACGAGCAGCCAGCCGGCCATCGCCGGTCCGTGCACCGGGCACCTCCCCGCTCGACGACGATGTCGTCGGGGTGATGCCCGGGCCGGCGGGAGGCGTATGCGAGCGCAAGGGAGTACACGGGGAGCACACGGGTGGTGCGCACCCCGGCGCCGGGGCGGATCCGGCCGCGGCGCGCGAGGCCCGTCCCGGCCACGAGGGCCGGAGCCGGACGGCGTTCCCTTCGGGTGGGAGGCGGCCGGATCGTTCGTACCGGCGGCGCGTCGCCGCGTCCGCGGACCGCGCGCGGCACGAAGGCGCCGGAGCGCGCACCGTCGAGTGCGAGCGGCGGCCCGGCAGGGCGGTCAGCCGTTCGAGGCTGAACGGCTCCGCGTCGAAGGGCCCGCGGCCGAGTCGCCCCCGACCGCGCCCGCGGCGCCCCGCCGGTCGTGCCGGGGCGCCGCGGCGGGCAGCGCGGAGCCGCGCGGTCAGAGGCCGGGGCGGTGGCGCAGGGGGTGATCCGGCGGAACCTCGACCACCGCGATCCTGACGCCGTCCGGATCCGCGATCCACATCTCGATCAGGCCCCAGGGCTCCCGCCTGGGCGGCCGGAGCACCTCCACCCCGCGCGACGACAGCTCGCGGTGCGCCGCCTCGGCGTCGGCGACCTGCAGCCACAGCTGCAGGCCGGGCGCCGGCGGCGCGTCCGAGTGCCCGGACACCTCGAGGAAGCCGCCGCCGAGGAAGAAGACCGTGCCCCGCGTGGGTCCCGTCCCGAACTCCCGGTACACCTCGAGGCCCAGGGCCTCGAGGTAGAAGGCGCGGGAACGCTCCGGGTCCGTCGGACGCAGCAGGATCCTGCTGCTCAGCACATGCACCATGCCCCGGACCATAGGCCCGCGCGCCGGGGTTAGTCTCGTGGGACTCGCGCGGGGATTTCCGGCCGCGGAGACGTGAAGAAGTGAACCATCGCCGCACCGCGGTGCGCGAAGTGCACAAGGAGAGCGCCGCATGGACACCACCCAGCGACCGGCCACCGGGGAACTCGTCTTCCGGGAGGCCGCCGAGACCGACGCGGCGACACTGGTCGAGCTCGTCGAGTCGGCGTACCGCGGCGACTCCAGCCGCGCCGGGTGGACGACCGAGGCGGACATCCTCCAGGGGCAGCGAACCGACCCGGAGGGGGTGCTCGACGTCATCAGGGCGCCCGGCAGCAGGCTGCTCGTGGTGGAGCGGGACGGCGAGGCCGTGGCCTGCTGCCAGCTGGAGCACCGGGGGGAGCACGCCTACTTCGGCATGTTCGCCGTCCGGCCCGGCCTGCAGGGCGCCGGCCTCGGCAAGGTGATCATCGCCGAGGCCGAGCGGATCGTGCGTGAGGAGTGGGGAGCGCGGGAGATGCAGATGACGGTGATCTCCGTGCGGGAGGACCTGATCGCGTGGTACGAGCGGCGCGGCTACCGGCGTACGGGGAAGAGGTCCCCGTTCCCGTACGGGGACGAGCGGTTCGGCATCCCGCAGCGGGACGACCTGGAGTTCGAGCTGCTGGCCAAGCCGCTGGACTGACCGGCCCGGCCTGACCGGGATTTCGGCGGCACCCGTCGCAGGGCCGGGGCCCGGGCCCGCCGGGGAGTCCCCGGGCCGCAGCACACGCCGCGGCGGAGCGCCCCCGTGTCGCTCCGCGAGGCGGGGGCACCCGGCGTCCCCGGCCGTGAGCGCGGCTCGGCGTCCCCGGCGGTGGAAGCGGACGGCCCCTTGGTCCTAGGCCGTGAAGCGGCCCGTCCGCTTGATCTCGGGGTTGTCGGTCGTCGCGCCGTCCAGCTGGAGGGCGCGCGCCAGCCGCAGATCGTCCTGCGTATTGACCACCCAGCCGAAGACCCGCAGACCGGCCGCGTGCGCGCGCTCCACGATCTCCAGGGTGAGGCGGCGGATGTTGAGCACCAGCGCGACCGCGTCGACGGCCAGCGCGCGGTCCACGACATCGATGCCATAGCGGCTGGCAACGAGCATGGTGCGCACGCCCGGCACCAGCCGGGAGATCTCGGCGATGGCCTCGTCGTGGAAGGACAGGACGTCCACCCGCTCGGCGAGGCCGCGGGAGTTCATGACCCCGGCCAGGGCGCGTGCGGCCGCCACGTCCTTGATCTCGGCCTGCAGCGGCGACTTCACCGCTTCGAGGACCTCCTCGAAGACGGGGATCCGCTCGCCCTGCCCTGCGTCCAGCTCCCGCAGTTCGGCCAGGGTGAAGTCGTTGATCGCGCCGCGCCCGTCCGTCGTGCGGTCCACCGTGGCGTCGTGCATCACGACGAGAGCGCCGTCCTTGCTCAGATGCAGATCGAGTTCGATGACGTCCAGACCCTCGTGCTCCGCGCGCACGAAGGAGCGCAGGGTGTTCTCCGGCTCCACGCCCATGACCCCGCGATGACCGATGGTGAGGAAAGTCAAGGCTGTCTCGCTTCCGTCGACGGCGGCTCGCGCGCGGTCGTCCGGCCGCGCGGCAGACCGCAGCCTAATCGCCGGGCCGCCCGATGTGACCCATCCCGGGCCGCGTCCGGCACAGCCGCGTCCCGGTTGTCCGGTCCTCACCGGCCGCCGCCACGGCTCACGCGTGCGCGGGCGACTCCTCACCCGTGCGTGGGCGCGTCACGCCTGCCTTGACGGCCCGCGAGATCGACAGGAAAAACAGCGGTAAACGTGTCGATGGGCAGAACATTTTCCGGCATCCCCACTTGAGTCGAAGAACCTCGCATGGATACGGTGTCCCCACGCGAGGTTCTCCTGTGGAGGAAGAGTGATGACGGAAATTCTTGTGCAGACCGGTGCGGATGTGGCGCCGCCCGCCCAGAAGGTGGTCGAGCACCCCGCCTGGACGGTGCTCAAGGATGCCGTGGAGGAGATCCGCCCCTGGCAGTCGAAGGACGGCTCGATCGACTTCGCCGCCGAGGGCGCGCCGGACCGTGCCACCGCCGAGCGGCTCGTCGACCGTGTGATATCCGCCGTCGAGGAGCTCGCCCCGCTGCTGCCGCACAACGCGGACTACCACAAGGCGCTCGTCGAGGACCTGCGGCGCTGGGCCGAGGGTGGTTTCGCGGTGCCCGACTTCCTCGACTCCCTGCTCGTCTTCCAGCCGGCCGCCCAGCGGGCCGACGGCCTGCAGCACCTGGTCGTCTTCCCCATGTACACCCAGAACGGCAACCCGGACCGCAACCTCGAGGCGGTCGTGCTGCGCATGGTGTGGCCCGAGTGGCTCGCCGAGCTCGAGCGCACCCGCTACGACAACCCGCTCTTCTGCGGCATCACCTTCGAGGACTTCACCTCCGGCTACGACACCAACTCGGCGGTCCTCTTCCCCGAGACCGTGGCCGTGCGCGAGGCCCCGGAGCGCTTCACCTGGGGCGGCATCTTCTGCGACCGCGAGGCGGCCCGCTTCCGCAAGGTGACCGACGCGGCCGTCGGTGTCCTCGGCCTGGAGCTCCCCGACGACATCCGGGAGATGGTCGGCGACCAGGAGCGCTGCCAGCAGGCCTTCGTCCTGTGGGACATGATCCACGACCGCGCCCACAGCCACGGCGACCTGCCCTTCGACCCGTTCATGATCAAGCAGCGCCAGCCGTTCTGGATGTACGGCCTCGAGGAACTGCGCTGTGACCTCACCGCCTTCAAGGAGGCCGTGAAGCTGGAGGCCGACGGCGTCCCGCAGGGGCGTGACGTGCAGTTCGCCGTGCTCTTCGACCGGATGTTCCGCTTCCCCGTGACCGGTGACCGGGTCCGCAACTACGACGGCCTCGGCGGCCAGCTCCTCTTCGCCTACCTCCACAAGCACGACGTGGTGCGCTGGACGGACAACACGCTGAAGATCGACTGGGAGCGGGCGCCGCAGATCACCAACCAGCTCTGCGCCGAGATCGAGACGCTCTACCGGGACGGCATCGACCGGCCCAAGCTGGTGCACTGGTTCGCCGGGTACGAACTGGTCTCCCGCTACCTCGCGCCGCACCCCGGCTCCCGCTGGGCCAAGGGCCCCGAGGGCCTCGACGTCATGCAGCCGCCCCGGAAACTGGTGGACGACGTGCTTCCGGACGAATTTCCGCTCAGCATGTTCTATGAGGCACTCTCCAAGAAGCTGAAGAATGTGATCGCATCCACCAGGGGCATCACGGCGGAGAGTGCCGAGCGGGCGGCAGCGTGAGCGCCGGCCGCGGTCCGGAGAGGGGAACGGCCATGGCCGAGGGGAACAACTGGGGTCTCGACGGGGCGGTGGTGGCGGTCGCCGGTGCCGCCGGGCCCGCGGGGCGGGCCGCGCTGCTGCGGCTCGCCGAGGCGGGCGCCACCGTCTTCGCGGCCGACGCGGACGCCGCGCGCCTCGCCGAGGCCGTGGACGCCGCGCGGTACGCGCACGGCGGCGCCACCGTCATCGGTGACACGGTCGACCTGCTCGACCTCGGCGCCACCCGGGACTGGGCGGACCGCATCGAGAAGGAGTACGGGCACGTCGACGGTCTGGTGCACCTCGTCGGCGGCTGGCGCGGCAGCGCCACCTTCGCCGAGACCGACCTGGACGACTGGACGCTGCTGGAGAAGCTGCTGATCCGCACCGTGCAGCACACCTCCCTCGCCTTCCAGGCCGGCCTCGAACGCAGCGCCCGCGGCCGGTTCGTCCTGGTCAGCGCCGCAGGCGCCACGAAGCCCACGGCGGGCAACGCGGCCTACGGCGCGGCCAAGGCCGCGGCCGAGGCCTGGACCCTGGCACTCGCCGACGCCTTCGGAAAGGCCGGGGGCGGGGACGGATCGCGAGCCGCGGCGACGATACTGATCGTCAAGGCGCTGGTGCACGACGCGATGCGTGCCGAGCGCCCGAACGCGAAGTTCGCGGGCTTCACCGACGTGAAGGACCTTGCCGAGGCCATCGCCGGCGTCTGGGACAAGCCCGCCAGTGAAGTGAACGGGATTCGCCAGTGGCTCACCCCCCAGCCGTGAGGCCGGACAACAACCACCGGAGCCGGACCGACGCCCGGCGCCATCACGATCCGGAGGTGCGCGGCTTCGCCAGCGACAACTACGCGGGAGCCCATCCCGAGGTGCTCGCCGCGCTGGCCCTGGCCAACGGCGGCCACCAGGTCTCCTACGGCGACGACGACTACACCGAGCATCTGCAGCGGGTGATGCGCAGTCACTTCGGCCCGCTCGCCCAGGCCTACCCGGTCTTCAACGGCACCGGCGCCAACGTGGTCGCGCTCCAGGCCATGACCGACCGGTGGGGCGCGGTGATCTGTGCGGAGAGCGCGCACATCAACGTCGACGAGGGCGGCGCGCCGGAGCGTGTCGGCGGTCTCAAGCTGCTCACCGTCCCCACCCCGGACGGCAAGCTCACCCCCGAGCTGATCGACCGGCAGGCGTACGGCTGGGACGACGAACACCGCGCCATGCCGCAGGTCGTGTCCATCACCCAGAACACCGAGCTCGGCACGGTCTACACGCCCGGAGAGATCCGGGCCATCTGCGAGCACGCGCACGGCCTCGGCATGAAGGTGCACCTCGACGGCGCCCGGATAGCCAACGCCGCGGCGTCCCTCGACGTGCCGATGCGGACCTTCACCAACACGGTGGGCGTGGACGTCCTGTCGTACGGGGGAACGAAGAACGGCATGCTCTTCGGCGAGGCCGTGATCGTCCTCGACCCCGACTCGGTGCGCGCCATGCGGCATCTGCGCAAGCTGTCCATGCAGCTCGCCTCCAAGATGCGTTTCATCTCGGTGCAGCTGGAGGCGCTGCTCGCGAAGGACCTGTGGCTGCGCAACGCCCGGCACTCCAACGCCATGGCGCAGCGCCTGGCCGAGGGTGTCCGGGCGGTGGACGGCGTGGAGATCCTCCATCCCGTCCAGGCCAATGCCGTCTTCGCGAGGCTGCCGCAGGAGGTCAGCCGACGGCTGCAGAAGCGCTACCGCTTCTACTTCTGGAACGAGACGGCCGGCGACGTGCGCTGGATGTGCTCCTTCGACACCACCGATGACGACGTGGACGGCTTCGTCATGGCACTCAAGGAGGAAATGGCCAGGTGACCTGACCTGGCCGGTCATGCATAAAGATACGGGCCACCGGAAATCAATTGATGTCCGGTGGTCCGCCCGTCTACCGTGACGGCATGGAGCTCATTCAGGAAGTGCCGCGGCTGGCGGCCTACCTTGCCGCGGACGACGCCATCGATCACCGGCACCCGCTGGTGCTGGAGACGGCCGCCCGGCTGCGCGCCCAAGCCCCGGACGCATACTCATACGCAAGGGCCGCCTTCGAATTCGTACGCGACACCGTCACGCACTCCCACGACGCGGGAGATCACCGGGTCACCTGGCGCGCCTCCGACGTGCTGGAGCAGGGCACCGGCATCTGCTACGCGAAGACCCACGCGCTGGCCGCCCTGCTGCGTGCCCGGTCCATCCCCGCGGGGCTGTGCTATCAACTGCTCGCCGATGACAAGGGCGGAGGCCACGTCGTGCACGGCCTTGTCGCGCTCAGGCTGCCGGAGCACGGCATGTGGGCCCGTCAGGACCCGCGCGGCAACAAGCCGGGAGTCGACGCGCGGTTCTCGCTGGACGAGGAGCGGCTGGCCTGGACCGTCCGGCCGGAGCTCGGTGAGGTGGACGGTGCAACGGTCCACGCCGCACCGCATCCGGTCGTTCTGGCGGCGCTGCGGTCCGCCCCCGACGGGCCGGCGCTGTGGAAAACGCTCCCCACCGCCCTGTGAGCACGGTCTGACGGCGTGCCGCGGCCGGCCGCGCGGCGCCGGGCCACGGCACCGCCCGGGCGCCGGGGTGCATGCGCCGCCCGGCGGTTGCGCGGTGGCCCTGGGAGGGTCAGCCGGCTTCGCGCAGCTGCGCGGGAGTCGGAGCGGTGCCCCCGAGATGAGCGGGGATCCACCAGGTGTCGTCCGCGTTCTTCGGACGCACCGGATAGGCGCGCTGCGCGGCCTCCAGCAACTCCTGCACCCGGTTGCGCAGTCGCTCGGTCAGCGACACGGCCGTCTCGCCGGGCTCCGGGGTCAGCGGCTCGCCCACTCGCATGGTGACCGGGATGTGGTTGCGACCCAGATTGCGAGGCCGGCCCTTGGTCCAGAGCCGCTGGGTGCCCCACAGCGCCATCGGGATCAGCGGAACGCCCGAGTCCAGGGCCATGCGCGCCGCACCCGACTTGAAGGTCTTCAGGGTGAAGGACTGGGAGATCGTCGCCTCGGGGAACACGCCGACGATCTCGCCGGAGCGCAGCGCGTCCAGCGCGTGGTCGAAGGCGGCCTCGCCCTGCCTGCGGTCCACCGGGATGTGCTTCATCGCGCGCATCAGCGGTCCGGAGACCTTGTGCCGGAACACCGACTCCTTGGCCATGAAGCGCACCAGGCGCTTGGACGGACGGGCCGTGAGCCCCGCGAAGATGAAGTCCAGATAGCCGATGTGGTTGCTCACCAGGACCGCACCGCCCTTGGGCGGGATGTGCTCGGTGCCCTTCATGTCGATCCGCAGATCCAGTGCCTTGAAGAGGGTGTGGGCGGCACCGACCACGGGCGGATAGACGAGCTCGGCCATGCGGGGACCCTTCTTTTCTGTCCTGTCCTGAGGGAGGGTTCTCCCGGCGGAAGTTACGCAGCCGTAGGTTTTTGGCTTGGGCAGATCGTGCCTGAAGAATGGTCGGGGGGCCAGTCTGCGTGCCCGCTCGACGCGGAGAGCTTCGTCACGTCACGCTGGGAATCCTCCTTCCCCGTTCCCCGGCCCCCGACGCTCCGCCGAATCGGCGTCATTCGGAGACCGGTCGTGGCCCCGGGAATTCCGGCGGTCCGGCAGGCGCTGGTGCCGACGACGGGCTGTGCGGGCAGTGGCGGCGGCCGGGGGCCCGGGGCGGCGGCCGGGTCTTCCGCCGCACCGGCGGACGGAACAGGGGAGCGGGAGTGCGCGGTCAGGACGGGGGGTTGCGGCCCGGAGCCTCGCAACCGGGTGCGGTGCCACTGGGTACAGAGCCGCTGGGTACGGAGCCACTGGGTACGGAGCTATTGGGTGCGGAGCTATTGGGTGCGGAGCTGGGTGAGCGGGCCACGCTGGTGCAGTTCTCCAGCGCCTTCTGCCAGCCCTGCCGGGCGACCAGACGGACCCTCGCCGAGGTGGCCGGCATGGTCGAGGGGGTCGCCCATGTGGAGATCGACGCCGAGCGGCATCTCGAACTCGTCCGTGAACTGGGCATCGTGAGGACGCCCACGGTGCTCGTCGTGGACGCCGGGGGCCGGATCGTCAGGCGCGCGACCGGACAGCCCCGGAAGGCGGACGTCATCGCGGCACTCGGCGCCGCGGTCCGGGACGAGGAGGCGCGAGACGCCTAGTGCCGCGTCGGTCGGGGTTTGCCCGCTGAGGAGCGGCGTCCGGTGCCGGGGGCACCTCCCGCCGGAGGCGGGGGAGCATCGCGAGGCGGCCGGAAGCCCTCGTAGTGGGCCTGCTCGGGCTTTCGGCCAACGCAGCGTGGGGGTACCTCCCGCGCCCGGAGGGCTGCGGGGGAGTGCCGTGCAGGGCGTCGCGACGGGGCGAACCTCGGCTGACGCGGCACTAGCTCCGGGACTCCGCCGTCCGGGACGGAACAACAGACCGTCGGAGTCCGGAAAGGACCGGCGTCCCCGCCGGCCCTTCCGGACCGGAGAAGACCCGGAGCGCCGGAGCGTCCGGACGGTGGACCACCGCAGCGTCCCGGCGCCGGGCGGCAGTTCCCGGGAGCGCGGCGACGCGCTCCGCAGGACCGGGCGCCGCGCCGCACCGTTCGTCAACGGCGACGGTGCGTGACGCTCCTCCCATCTCCCGGGAGCCACTTGACTGCATGGTCCACACATCGAGACCCTGGCTGGATGCGGCCCTCACTCCTTCTCCACCGGCGGATCTCCGTGGATCTCGCCCGCAACGCGAGCGCGCGCTGTCCGGCTCGGTGACGCCCGACCAAGACCGCTCGTCTCCCCGTACGAAGGACAACCCAGTGACGGCCACGCCGGATTTCGCCACCGCCGACCTCGACGCCCACGCGGTCAACCCGCCCGGCCGCGCGGCCACCGCCGCGTTCGACACGACGGAACTCGTGACGAGGGGGATCGGTGCCCGGAGCGCGGGAGCCGACTCGCCCGCCCCCGCCTCGCCCGATCTCCTCCGCGCGGTCTTCCGGCAGCACGCCGCCGGGGTCGCCGTGATCACGGCCAGGGGCGCGATCCCCGTCGGGTTCACCGCCACCTCGCTCACCTCGGTCGCCGCCGAACCCCCGCTCATCTCCTTCGGCATAGGCGCCGGCTCGTCCAGCTGGCCGGTGATCGCGGAGGCCGATCACGTCGGTGTCCACATCCTCGCCGAGCAGCAGCGGGAACTGGCCGAGACCTTCGCCCGGCGGGGCGCCGACCGCTTCGGCCCGGCCACGTCCTGGCGCAACGGCCCAAGGGAGGTCCCGCTGCTGGACGGCGTCAACGCCTGGCTGGTGTGCCGCATCGTGGCCCGTGTCCCCGCCGGGGACCACCGCCTCGTGCTGGCCCAGGTGGAGACCGGGGGCCACACGTCCGCCGGACGGCCGCTCCTCTACCACCAGGGACGTTTCAACGCGCTGCGCGACTGAGAGTTCCGGGTCCCGGCGATTACGGAGCGTTGCTCAGCTCACAGTTCGCCGGACTTGCCTCGCGGGTGCATATTGGCTGTACTGGCGAGTAACATTTTGTTCGGAGCGTGGGCCGCCCCGACCGGGATTTGCCCTTTGTGGCGCCTATGCTGCCTGCAACAAGGCAGCCCAGAAGAGACGATGCAGTAGGAGAGCCGGCGTGAGCTTGAGGATCGTTGTCACTGTGAAGTACGTGCCCGACGCCACGGGCGACCGGCATTTCGCTGATGACCTGACTGTCGACCGTGATGACGTGGACGGTCTGCTCTCGGAGCTCGACGAGTATGCGGTCGAGCAGGCGCTGCAGATCGCGGAGGCGGCGGACGGGGCGGAGGTCACCGTGCTGACGGTGGGTCCGGAGGACGCCAAGGACGCGTTGCGCAAGGCGTTGTCGATGGGCGCGGACAAGGCGATCCATGTCGAGGACGACGATCTGCACGGTACGGACGCGATCGGGACGTCGCTGGTGCTGGCGAAGGCGATCGAGAAGGCCGGGTTCGATCTGGTGGTCTCGGGCATGGCGTCGACGGACGGCACGATGGGTGTGGTGCCGGCGCTGGTGGCGGAGCGGCTGGGTGTGCCGCAGGTGACGCTGCTGTCGCAGGTGTCGGTCGAGGACGGCACGGTGCGCGGGCGCCGGGACGGGGACGCGGCGTCGGAGCAGGTGGAGGCGGCGCTGCCGGCGGTGGTGTCGGTGACCGACCAGTCGGGTGAGGCCCGTTACCCGTCGTTCAAGGGCATCATGGCCGCCAAGAAGAAGCCGGTGACCTCCTGGGACCTGGAGGACCTGGAGATCGAGGCGGACGAGGTCGGTCTGGACGGGGCGTGGACGAAGGTGGAGTCCGCCACCGCGCGTCCGCCGCGCACGGCCGGCACGGTCGTCAAGGACGAGGGCGAGGGCGGCCGGCAGCTGGCCGAGTTCCTCGCGGGCCGCAAGTTCGTCTGACCCCGCCCCGGGTGGCCTTTCCGTCCGGTGGTCCTTCCCCGGGTGGGGGCCTGCCGCCGCCTGTCGTGTCCGTCCGTCCCGCTGTTGTCCCTGATGCTTCGTACCGCTGGAGAAGAAGATCCCATGGCTGAAGTCCTCGTCTACGTCGACCACGTGGACGGTGCCGTCCGCAAGCCCACCCTGGAACTGCTGACGCTGGCGCGCCGTCTGGGCGAGCCGGTCGCGCTCGCGCTGGGCGCGGGTGCCGCCGCGACCGCCGAGGTCCTGGGCGCGCACGGCGCCACCCGGGTGCTGGTCGCCGACGCGCCCGAGTTCGCCGACTACCTCGTCGTGCCCAAGGTCGACGCCCTGCAGGCCGCCGTCGCGCAGGTGTCCCCCACCGCCGTGCTGGTGCCCACCTCCGCCGAGGGCAAGGAGATCGCCGCCCGTCTGGCGCTGCGTATCGGCTCCGGTGTGATCACCGACGCGGTCGACCTGCAGGCCGGCGAGGAGGGCCCGGTGGCCACGCAGGCCGTCTTCGCGGCCTCGTTCACCACCGCCTCCCGCGTGGTCAGGGGGATCCCGGTGATCACCGTCAAGCCGAACTCGGCGCCGGTCGAGCCGGCCCGGGCCGCCGGCGAGGTGGCCGAACTCGCCGTGACCTTCTCCGCCCTGGCCACCGGCACGAAGATCGTGGCGCGCACGGCGCGCGAGTCCACCGGGCGTCCGGAGCTGACCGAGGCCGCCATCGTCGTCTCCGGCGGCCGCGGTGTGGGCGGCGCGGAGAACTTCCCGCTGATCGAGGCGCTGGCCGACTCCCTCGGCGCGGCCGTGGGCGCCTCCCGCGCCGCCGTGGACGCCGGCTGGTACCCGCACTCCAACCAGGTCGGCCAGACCGGCAAGTCCGTCTCCCCGCAGCTGTACATCGCCGCGGGCATCTCCGGCGCCATCCAGCACCGCGCCGGCATGCAGACCTCCAAGACCATCGTCGCGATCAACAAGGACCCCGAGGCACCGATCTTCGACCTCGTCGACTACGGCGTCGTCGGCGACCTCTTCGACGTCGTCCCCCAGCTCACCGAGGACATCAACACCCGCAAGGGCTGACACCCCGCACCACCACACCAGCCAGGGGCCGCACCACACCGTGCGGCCCCCAGCTGTTCCCGGCGGCCATTGACGCAGGTCGGAGCCTGCGGTTAGCGTCATTCAACGGATTGTTGATTTCCGGTGGGCGGAATCCGGAGAGGGCGTGGGTACCGGCATGGGGCAGCAGGACAAGGTGTCGACGAGTCTGCCCGGCGCGGTGAGCGAGGCGGTCGGCGCCGCGCTCGCGCCCGTCGACGAGGAGCTCGCCCGCCTCTACCCCGGGGACCCCGGCACCCGTCAGCCCGTCCACACGGTCTACGTGCCCGCCGACCTCTACACCGCCGGCACCGTCCGCTCCTGGGGCGATCAGGCCCTCGCCCTGCTCGACGAGCACGCACCCGACGCCGCTTCCTTCGCCGCCGTACTCGGACTGCCCGGCGAACTGGCCGTCCCGGTGTACGAGCGCGTCCGGGCCAAACTCCGCGGCGAACCCGTGGAGGACCTGCGCGTCGACTTCGAGGACGGCTACGGCCCGCGCCCGGACGCCGAGGAGGACGAGGCGGCCGCCCGCGCCGCCCGTCTGGTGGCCGCCGCGTACGAGGCCGGAACCGCCGCCCCGTACACGGGCATCCGGATGAAGTGCATGGAAGCCGCCGTGCGCGACCGGGGCATCCGCACCCTGGACATCTTCCTGACCGGTCTGATGCGGGCCGGCGGCCTGCCCGCGGGGCTCGTGCTGACGCTGCCCAAGGTGACCTACGCCGAGCAGGTGTCCGCGATGGCCTCGCTGTGCGAGGCGTTCGAAAACGTCCACGGCCTGGAGCCGGGCCGGCTCGGATTCGAGTTCCAGATCGAGACCAGCCAGGCCATTCTCGCCGCCGACGGCACGGCCACCGTCGCCCGCATGATCCAGGCCGCCGGGGGCCGCGCCACCGGACTGCACTACGGCACCTTCGACTACAGCGCCTGCGTCGGCGTCAGCGCCGCCCACCAGTCCCCGGACCATCCGGCCGCGGACCACGCCAAGGCCGTCATGCAGGTCGCCGCGGCCGGTACCGGGGTGCGCCTGTCCGACGGCTCCACCAACGTGCTGCCCGTCGGCCCGGCCGCGCGGGTCCACGACGCCTGGCGGCTCCACCACCGCCTCGTACGCCGCTCCCTGGCCCGTGCCTACTACCAGGGCTGGGACATGCACCCCGGCCATCTGCCGACCCGCTACGCGGCCGTGTACGCCTTCTACCGCGAGGGCCTCGGACCCGCCGCCGCGCGCCTCGGCGCGTACGCGGCCAGGAGGGGCGGCGACGTGATGGACGAGCCCGCCACCGCACGGGCGCTCAGCGGCTATCTGCTGCGCGGACTCGACTGCGGCGCGGTCGACGAGTCCGAGGTCACCGGACTCACCGGTCTGTCCCGTGACGACCTCGAAGCGTTCACCGCGCCCCGGCACCCCGGCCCGGCCGCCGCGTCCGCGCCCCGGGCGCAGAAGCAGGCCTAGGCACGGGTACGCGTACGGGCGTGGGCCTGGGTGGCCTTCCCCGGGCCCGGGGGAGGGTCAGACCGGCGGGAGTTCGCCCGAGCCGCGCGGAATGAGGGTGGTGGGCAGGACGACCCGCTGCGGGGCCTCAGGACCGCCCTCCAGCCGGCGGAACAGGAACTCGGCGGCGGTCCTGCCCAGGGCGGCGGCGTCCTGGGCTATGACCGTCAGGCCCGGCTGCAGCAGGTCGGCGAGTTCGAGGTCGTCGAAACCGACGAGGGCCACCTGCCGGCTGCGGCGGGCAAGGACCCGTACGACCGTGACCGTCACCCGGTTGTTGCCCGCGAAGATCGCGGTGACCGGCTCAGGAGCGTCCAGCATCGCCGTCGCCGCCGCCTCCACCCGGCCGGCGTCCGTGGTGCCCAGCGAGACCCACGACTCGTCGACCGCGAGCCCGGCGGCCGCCATCGCGGCGCGGTAGCCGCGCAGCCGCTCCGCGGCGGTGTGGATGCGGGGCTGGTCGCCGATGAAGCCGATCCGGCGGTGCCCATGGGCGATGAGGTGTGCCACGCCGTCGCGCGCGCCGCCGAAGCTGTCGGACAGCACGGCGTCGGCCTCTATGCGGCCCGCGGGGCGGTCCACGAAGACCGTGGCGACGCCGGCGGCCAGCTCCGGCTCCAGATAACGGTGGTCCTGACTGGCCGGCACGATGACGAGACCGTCGACGCGGCGCGCGCACAGCGCGAGGACGAGTTCCTCCTCGCGCTCCGGGTCCTCGGCGCTCGAGCCGTTGATCAGCAGTGCGCCGTGGTCGCGTGCCACCTCCTCGACGGCCCTGCTGAGCGGTCCGTAGAAGGGGTCGGCCAGGTCCTCCAGGACCAGTCCGATGCTCGCCGTACGTCCCTTGCGCAGCACCCGGGCGCTGTCGTTCCGCCGGAAGCCCAGTGCCTCGATCGCCTCCTGGACGCGGCGCTCGGTGTCCGGCGTCACCCCGGGCTCGCTGTTGACCACGCGCGAAACCGTCTTGAGCCCTACTCCGGCCCGGGCTGCCACATCCTTCATCGTCGGCCTGTTGCCGTAGCGGTGCTCGGGGCGGCGGAGGGTTTCGGCCACGGTTCTTCCTGTCCGTCGACGATCGGGGCCCCCACAGTAAGGCCGCACGAGGACAATGGATGATGTGGCATCGAGCATAGAGCCTGGACAACGTTGTCAGAAGTCCGGGAGACTGACCGGGCCGCCCCCCTCGGCCCCCTTCTCACCAGGAGATCCCACACAGATGCACACCGACCTCGTCGCCGCGCTCGACATCGGCGGCACCAAGATCGCCGGAGCCCTGGTCGACGGGGACGGCCGGATCCTCGTACGGGCGCAGCGGCCCACCCCGGCGAGGGAGGACGGCGAGACGGTGATGCGGGCGGTCGAGGCGGTCCTGGCAGAGCTGACGGCCTCGGCCCTGTGGCCGCACGTCACCGCCGTCGGGATCGGCAGCGCGGGCCCCGTGGACGCCTCGGCCGGCACGGTCAGCCCGGTCAACGTCCCGGGCTGGCGCGGCTTTCCGCTGGTGGAGCGGGTCCGTGCGGTCACCTGCGGGCTTCCGGTCGAACTGATCGGCGACGGGGTCGCGATCACCGCCGCCGAACACTGGCAGGGCGCCGCCCGCGGGTACCGCAACGCCCTGTGCATGGTGGTCTCCACGGGTGTCGGCGGCGGGCTGGTGCTCGGAGGCCGGGTGCACCCCGGTCCCACCGGCAACGCCGGTCACATCGGACACATCAGCGTCGACCTCGACGGTGATCCCTGCCCGTGCGGGTCACGCGGTTGCGTCGAGCGGATCGCCAGCGGCCCCAACATCGCCCGCCGCGCCCTGGACGGCGGCTGGCGGCCCGGCCCCGACGGTGATGTGTCCGCCGCCGCGGTCGCCGCGTCGGCTCGCGCCGGACACCCCGTCGCCGTCGCCTCCTTCGAACGCGCCGCGCAGGCCCTGGCGGCGGGCATCGCCGCCACGGCGAGCCTGGTGGAGATCCAGATCGCCGTGATCGGGGGGGGAGTGGCGAAGGCGGGCGACGTCCTCTTCCTGCCGCTGCGCCGGGCGCTGCGCGACTACGCGACGCTGTCGTTCGAACGGGGCCTGAAGGCCGTTCCCGCGCTCATGGGCACCGACGCGGGCCTCGTGGGCGCAGCGGCCGCGGCGTCGCTGGGCAGTTCGGGCCAGACGGCGGCGGTGCTGGGCTGAAGTCCCGGCGCTCCCGCGGTTTTCCGCCCGGCGCGCCGTGACCCGCCCGGCCGCACGCCGGTGTGCGGGGAGGCCGGTCCTCGCCCCGCGGTGGCGGAATCGCCCTTCCCGCGGGGGCACTTCGCCGGCGGGTCCAGCCCCGCTGCGGCCGGAGGACGGGAAACCGGCCCGGGTGAGAAACCGTCATCCCGGGGAACAGGTCTGTGCACGCCGGGATTTCGTTTTCCGGGGACGGCCCCGAGCAACCGAAGGAGCAGACGTGCCGGTCACCTTCCGCAAGAGCTTCCGGATCTTCCCGGGAGTGCGGCTCAACATCAACCGCAAGTCCGTGTCGTTCACCTTCGGCGGCCGCGGCGGCCCGCGCCACACGGTCAGCAGCACCGGCCGCCGCACCACCTCCTACGACCTCCCGGGGCCTTTCGGCTACCGCAGCACGAGCAGGGGCCGCCGGTAGGCCAAACCCCCTTCCCCGGGTTTCCGTGGCAGGGTGTTGCGGGCAAGCCACTGTGGGCTACGGAATAGGGGGACCCGTGATCGTCTGGATCAACGGTGCTTTCAGTGCGGGAAAGACCAGCGCGGCGCGTGAACTGCTCGACCTGATCCCGAACAGCACGCTCTACGATCCGGAGGTGATCGGCGCAGGGCTGGATCTCCTGCTTCCGCAGAAGCGGCTCGCCGAGATCGGTGACTTCCAGGACCTGCCGATCTGGCGGCGGCTCGTCGTCGACACCGCCGCCGCGCTGCTGGCCGAGGTCGGCGGAGTGCTGGTCGTGCCCATGACCCTGCTCAGACAGGAGTACAGGGACGAGATCTTCGGTGGACTGGCCGCCCGCCGTATCCCGGTGCGGCATGTGCTTCTCGCGCCTGACGAAACGATACTTCGTGAACGAATATCAAACCGCGAGGAGTTCGGATGCGACCCCGAGCGCAGCGAGAGCGTCCGCCGGTGGGCCTACGAGCACATCGACCCGTACCGGGCGGCCAGGGACTGGATCACCGCGGACGCCTACGTGGTCGACAACAGCGCGAGCGGACCCCGCGAGACCGCACGGCTGATCGCCGAGGCGATCGGCAGCGGTGCCGCCGCGGCCTGCGAGATCGTGCAGACGCCGGAGCCGACCGCCGAGACCCTCGCGGCCGGTGTGCTCCTCTTCGACGAGCAGGACCGCGTGCTCCTCGTCGACCCCACCTACAAGCCGGGCTGGGAGTTCCCCGGCGGAGTCGTCGAAGCCGGCGAGGCCCCCGCCCGCGCCGGCATGCGCGAGGTCGCCGAGGAGATCGGCATCACCCTCGAGAGGGTGCCCAGCCTCCTCGTCGTCGACTGGGAACCGCCCGCACCGCCCGGATACGGCGGACTGCGCCTGCTCTTCGACGGCGGCAGGCTGGACAGCGCCGGGGCCGGGCAGATCCTGCTGCCCGGATCCGAGCTGCGCGGCTGGCGGTTCGTCACCGAGGAGGAGGCGGAGAGACTGCTGCCGCCCACCCGTTTCGAACGGCTCCGCTGGGCCCTGCGCGCCCGCGAGCGGGGCACCGTGCTCAACCTGGAGGCCGGCGTCCCCGTCGGCTGAGTCCTCCGCGCCGGCCGCCGCATCGAGCGCCCCGGCCGCGTCACCGGTCAGCGGCCCGAAATGGCCGAAGCAGGCCGTGGCCGGGGCCAGTTCCGCCAGCCGTCGCAGCGAGGCCGCGGCCGCGGCGCGGTCTTCGCCGGCGGTGAACTTCGCCGAGCGCGAAGCACGAACGGGAACACCGGCGGCCCGCACGGACGGCCGCGCCGCGCCCCCGTCCGTGCCTGCCCCGCCCGGGCAGCGGGCCGTCCACAGGGAGCGGGCGGGCGCGGCCGGCTCGGGTGCGGCCGGTTCAGGGCCTCACCGGTTCAGGGCGTTACGGGATCAGGCCCTGGAGGCCGCGTAGTCGACCAGGAACAGAGCCTCCGCCAGCGAGAGCCGCTCCAGCTCCTGGGGCGACACACTCTCGTTCACCGCGTGGATCTGGGCCTCCGGCTCGCTCAGCCCGATCAGCAGGATCTCCGCCCGCGGGTACAGCGCCGCCAGCGTGTTGCACAGCGGGATCGAGCCGCCCATCCCGGCCGACTGCATCTCCTCACCGGGGTACGCCACCCGCATGGCCCGCGCCATCGACGCGTACGCCGGGCTGCCGACGTCGGCGAGGAACGGCTGGCCCTGGCCGACCTGTTCCACGGACACCCGGGCTCCCCACGGGGCGTGCGCGTGGAGATGCGCGGTCAGCAGCTTGGTCGCCTCACCGGCGTCCGTGCCCGGCGGCACCCGCAGGCTGATCTGCGCCCGGGCGCGGGCCTGCACCGAAGGGGTGGCGCCGACGACCGGCGGGCAGTCGATGCCGATCACGGTCACGGCGGGGCGGGCCCAGATCCGGTCGGCGACCGAACCGCTGCCGATCAGCTCCACGCCGTCGAGCACCCTGGCGTCCTTGCGGAAGTCCTCCTCCGGGTACTCCAGACCCTCCCACACACCGTCCGCCGCCAGTCCGTCGACCGTCGTCGAACCGTCCTGTGCGCGCAGCGAGTCGAGCAGGCGGATCAGCGCGGCCAGCGCGTCGGGGGCCGCGCCGCCGAACTGCCCGGAGTGCAGATTGCCCTCCAGGGTGTCGACCGTGACACGCAGCATCGTCATCCCGCGCAGCGAGGCGGTGACGGTCGGCAGCCCCACCCGGAAGTTGCCGGTGTCGCCGATGACGACGGTGTCGGCCTCCAGCAGCTCCGGGTGCGCCTCGGCGTACCGCTCCAGGCCGCCCGTGCCCTGCTCCTCCGAGCCCTCGGCGATCACCTTGACGCCGACCGGGACGCCGCCGTTCGCCTTCAGGGCGCGCAGTGCGGTCAGATGCATGATGAAGCCGCCCTTGCAGTCGGCGGCGCCCCGCCCGTACCAGCGGCCGTCCCGCTCGGTCAGCTCGAACGGCGGCGAGACCCAGGCGTCCACGTCGAGCGGCGGCTGCACGTCGTAGTGCGCGTAGAGCAGCACCGTCGGCGCGCCCTCGGGACCCGGCAGGAAGCCGTACACCGACTGGGTGCCGTCCGGGGTGTCCAGCAGCGCCACGTCCTGGAAGCCCTCGGCGCGCAGCGCGGCCGCCACCCAGTTCGCGGCCGCCTCGCACTCGCTCCTGGGGAACTGCGCGGGATCGGCGACGGACCGGAAGGCCACCAGCTCGGCGAGCTCGGCCCTCGCGCGGGGCAGCAGTGACGCGACGGTCTCGGCGACGGCTTCGGCGGTGGGCGCGGCGAACGGGGCCGGCGGCATGGGCACGCTCCTCGTGGGTGCGACGTTGGGGGTACGTGTACGCGCGTAGCCTGTGGGCACGGCGGATCGCTGCCGATCCTCCCACAGCAGGCAAGATCGGCTGCGCGCCGTAGGATGCCTCCGATAGCGGCAGGCACGGGCCGATGGGGAGCAGAAGCACACGTGAGCAGCGAGAACTCCGAACACGCCGGGAGCGCGGGCGAATCCGGGCAGCAGATCTGGGACGTCGTGGTCGTCGGCGCCGGTCCCGCGGGGGCGTCCGCCGCCTACGCGGCCGCCGTCGCCGGGCGGCGCGTGCTGCTCCTGGAGAAGGCCGAACTGCCCCGCTACAAGACGTGCGGCGGCGGCATCATCGGCCCCTCCCGCGACGCGCTGCCACCGGGCTTCGAGCTCCCCCTGCGGGACCGGGTGCACGCGGTGACCTTCTCCCTGAACGGCAGGCTCACCCGCACCCGCCGCTCCAAGAACATGCTCTTCGGTCTGGTCAACCGGCCCGAGTTCGACCAGGCTCTGGTCGAGGAGGCGCAGAAGGCGGGCGCCGAGCTGCGCACGGGGGTGACCGTCTCCCGGGTCGAGCAGCACGGTCCCTCGGTGCCCGACCGGCGCACGGTGGCCGTGGTGCTCTCCATCACGGGCGGCCCGGCCTCGGAACGCGGCGAGGAGACCGTCCTGGCCCGCGCCGTGGTCGGCGCGGACGGCAGCGCCAGCCGTATAGGAGCCCATGTGGGCGTGAAGACCGACCAGGTGGACCTGGGACTCGAGGCGGAGATCCCGGTCCCGGAGACCGTCGCCGAGGACTGGGCCGGACGGGTGCTCATCGACTGGGGGCCGATGCCCGGCAGTTACGGCTGGGTGTTCCCCAAGGGCGACACCCTGACCGTCGGCGTCATCTCGACGCGCGGGGAGGGCGCCGCCACCAAGCGGTACCTCGACGACTTCATCGCCCGCCTCGGGCTCGCCGGCTTCGAACCGAGCGTCTCCTCAGGGCATCTGACCCGGTGCCGTGCCGACGACTCGCCCCTCTCCCGGGGCCGCGTGCTGGTCTGCGGGGACGCGGCCGGACTGCTGGAACCGTGGACCAGGGAGGGCATCTCCTTCGCCCTGCGGTCCGGGCGGCTCGCCGGGGAGTGGGCCGTGCGTATCGCCGAGGCGCACGACGCGGTGGACGCGCGCAGGCAGGCGCTGAACTACGCCTTCGCGATCAAGGCGGGGCTGGGCGTGGAGATGGGTGTCGGACGCCGGATGCTGGCGATCTTCGAACGCCGTCCTGGAATACTGCACGCGTTGCTGACGGGATTCCGGCCCGCCTGGAACGCGTTCGCCGACATCACCCGGGGCTCCACCTCCCTTGCGGAGATAGTGCGCACGCACCCTGCCGCCCGGCGTGCCCTGACGCTGCTGGACCGCTGACACCTCGCGGCGGGGCCCCGCCACCCCGGTGTGCACGCACGATCGCCGCACCGGGGGCGTACTCCGCGGGGAGCAGGAGCGATCGCCCCGCACGGGGGACGTCCCGGAGGTGGCCGGGGATGCCGCGGACGGCGAGGAGGCTCTGGCCCGGGCGCGCGAACTGCGCCCGGACGTCGTGCTGATGCACATCCGGATGCCGCGCCTCGACGGACTCGCCGCCACCCGGGGCATCACCGGCGACCCGGCGCTGAGCGGGGTGAAGGTCGTCGTGCTCACCACCTTCGAACTCGACGAGTACGTCTTCGAGGCCATCCGCTCCGGAGCCTCCGGCTTCCTCGTCAAGGACACCGAGCCGGCCGGACTCGTGCGGGCCGTGCGGGCGGTGACCTCCGGCGACGTGCTGCTCCCGCCGGGGGTGACACGCCGTCTGATCGCCGAGTCCGCCGCCCGGTCCAAGGAACCGGCGGCCGCGGACGCGCTCGGCGGGCTGACCGAACGGGAGAGGGAGGCGATGGCCCTCGTCGGCATCGGTCTGTCCAACGAGGAGATCGCGCAGGCTGGTGGTCAGCCCGCTCACCGCCAAGACCCATGTCAGCCGTGCGATGGTGAATCTGGGCGCCCGCGACCGCGCCCAACCGGTCGTCCTCGCCTACGAGTCGGGGTTGGTACGTCCCGGCCGGCTCGGCTGAGCGCCCGGTGCGCCGGGCCGGGCGAAGCGCCACAGGACGTGCACCATACGGATCACCGCAAGCGGGACCGCGACACCGAGACCCGCGGTGGGCAGAGTCTCCTCCACGGCCCGCGGAAGATGCCAGACCAGGACGGGCCCGGCGATCACGCCGAAGACGACGGCTCCGAGGAACGCGGCGCTGAGCACCGCGTACCCGATCTCGATGGTGAGCGCGTCCCGCTCCGCCTGTGTCCTCGGCCCCGTTCCCGTCCCCATGCCCGGAAGTCTCACAGCCGGGCGGCCGACGGGCAAGGACCCGCCGGCCGCGCCTCCTCGGGCGGTGGCGCGCTCAGTCGCGCACGGTCAGCAGTTCCTCCTCTTCCCCGGCCGCGCCGCCGGTCCTCGCGCCCTCCCGCCGCGCAGGCGGGGACGAGGCGACGAGCACGGACCGCCGCGCACGGCTCCGGCGCAGCCCGGGGAGGGCGATCAGCAGCCCCGCGAGGGCGATGGCGGTCACCACCGCGAGGCCTGGGCGGTAGCTGTCGAGGACCTCCCGCGCAGAGCCGGCACCCTCGCCGCCCGCGCTGATCACCGCGGTGACCACCGCGAGGAAGAGGGCGCCGCCGACCTGGACCGAGGTGTTGAGCAGACCGGAGACCATGCCCTGCCCGTGGTCCTCCACCCCGGTGGTGGCCTGGATGTTGAGCGAGGGGAAGACCAGCGCGCAGGCCGCGCCGAATCGAGGGCATCCAGGAACATCGCGGCGCACAGCACCAGCAGGGCGCCCCAGAGCCGGGGGCTCCAGTGGTCCCTGGACGCGGTCGTGCTGAGCGGGGCAGAGGTCATGCGCAGCAGAGTGCATGCACATGCATTGGGTGCAAGTGCATTTAATTCCGATGCAACAAACGCCGTTTTTCTGCTACCGTTCGTCCATGGCCGCGAAGAAGACCGAGCGGGTGCTCGTGGAGGAGTGGCGGGACATCCTCGCCGTCCACGCCCGGACGATCTGCGAGCTGGACCGCGAGCTGCACCAGCACGGACTGGGCGCCAGCGACTTCGAGGTCCTTGACGTACTCGCCGAGGGCACCTCCGAGGACGGGAGCTGCTCCTTCCGCGTGCAGGAGATCGCCGCCCGCGTGCATCTCAGCCAGAGCGCCCTGTCCAGGCTGATCGGCCGGCTGGAGAAGGAGGGCCTGGTGCACCGCGGCATGTGCAGCGAGGACCGGCGCGGAGTGCGTGTCGCCCTCACGGACGAGGGCAGGGCCAGGCATACCGAGGTCAAGCCCCTCCAGCGGGCGGTGCTGACCCGGATGCTCGCCGACTGAACAGGAAGCGCGGCCGCCAGGGCCGGCCGGCCCTGGCGGACGCGCGCCGGTGTGCGGCGGCGCACGGAGTGCGGGGCACGGGCGGACCGGGATCGGCTGCAGGGCGGCACCCTGTCGAGGGCCGAGGTCCGCTCGGGCCACCGCGCCCGCGCCGCGCGGGCGGCAAGGCGCCCACGGGGCCCGCCCCAGGCCGGCCGCACGGGGAACGGAGCCGTCCCGCCGGGACGGGCCTGCACCGGGACGCGGGGGTAACGCCGAGGCCGGCTCCGGCGCCCCGTGTGCCGGTCAGTTCCAGGTGATCGCGGACTTCTCCCGCCACAGTTCCAGCAGTGAGCCGTCACCCGTGACCTTCAGCCCCGAGTCGTCGGCCCGGTTCCACAGCGCGAGATAGACCCGCTCCGCCGGGCCGCTGAGTTCGCAGTCGGCGGGACCCTGAGCGGTCCTGACGGTCGTCGGTGCGGTGCCCGACAGCCGCGTCGACCACACCGCGTCCGCGTCGTCGACCCGTACCCGGAACACCCTGGGTTCCTCGGTGCGTACCCGGCTCCTGTCCCGGGCGTGGAAGGATTGCAGCAGCTCGTCGATCCCGTCGAGCGCGAAAGAGGTCCCGACCGGTGACACCGCGCCACCAAGCGCCGCCTCGGCGTCCACGCGGTGCACCGTCGTCTCGTGCGCCTGCCGCCGTGCCCAGAAGCCCAGGGGGGTGGGGGCCGGCAGGAACGTCCAGCACTCCAGATCCGCCGGCGCCTCGCGCAGGGCCGTCACCAGCAGCCCGTGCCCTTCGCGGAACCAGTCCAGCAGCTCCGCGCCGTCCAGGTCCGGCTCGCCGCCGTCCGGCTGGTACTTCCGGTGCCCCTCCGCCACGAAGGTCGTCGCCCAGCGGTGCACCATCCCGGTGTGCCGCAGCAGGTCCCTCACCCGCCAGCCGGGGCAGGTGGGCACCTCGGCCCCCGGGCCGGCCCGCTCCGCCGCGGTGGCCAGCAACCGTCCCTCGCACTCCAGGACTTCGACGTACTCGGCGGTCTCCATGCCGGAGATTGTGCCCGAACGGTCCGGACGGCCCGGACGCCCCCCCGGAGGTTCCCGAAAATCCCGAAGTCCCCCGGAGATCCCTCGGGTGGCGCCCGAGGTCAGGCGCCCTGAGGGTGGTGGCGGACCGCACCCGCCGGGCCGCGCAGGTACCTCAGCACCGATCCGATCAGCAGCGACTGGACGAGTACGGACACGGCGACCGCGACGTACAGGAGCCAGTGCGGGGCCTCCGCGCCGCCCCAGAGCAGCTGCTCGGCGCCGAAGAAGAGGAACAGCGTCGGCGAGGCCAGCGCGAGCAGGTAGACCCCGGCGAACGAGGCGTCCGCGTGATCGACGAAAAGCGTGTCGAACACGAGGAACAGTGTGGCCGCCGCCACCAGTCCCAGGTACACCATCGAGGCGGGATTTCCGAAGGTCAGCCGTGCCAGGCCGTGCAGTCGTCGCGTGTTCACCGTCATACCCCCATGCGGTCGGTCGTGTCCTCCCATGGTGGGCCCGACCGGGGGCGCGTGCCTGAGTACGGCTACTCAGTCCCGATGGGTACCGGCCTGGGCGACCGCGCCCGGCGCGGCGACCCGGACACGACGGCGGGGTGTGGACCACGCGGCCGAAGGCGCGTCCGCCGAGGGCGGAGTACCGGGCTCGCCGCGACCCGGGGCCGCGAAAGGGCGGGGGCGGCGGTCCTGCCGCCGCGCCCGCCCGGTACTCCCGAGTCCCCCGGTCCGGCTCTCAGTCCTCGGAGGCGCTCCGCTGGCGTACGACGACGAGAAAGGCGTCCGTCTCGAGTTCCATCACGACCTCGGCCGGCACGCCCGCGACGCGCTGGGCCGCCGCGAACTCCTCGGCCGGCCATGATCCGCGGGGCCCGCCCGCCGGGAACCGTTTCAGCACCACATCGCCCGCCAATTGGCACCTCCGCACACCTTCTCCGACCGCACCGGGCAGCCACGGAGGCTCTGGTTCTCTACCACGCCACCCGGTGATGACGTCGAGATAATGCCATGTCGCAGCCGCCGATGGCCGGAATCCCTCTATGGGGTTAATGACACTCGACGGGCCGGGGCGGTTCCGGTGAGGTTCGCCGTTGCGGGCTCAGCGCCGCCGCTCCAGAGCCGTGCGGACCAGCGCGGCGGCGAGAAGGTGTGATTCGTCCTTGTTCGTCAGGGCGGCGAGCCGGTCCGGATCCCGGGGAAGGCCGAGGCGCTCGGCTCCCTGGAGCGCCTTGCCGTCGAAGAAGGGCGCCACCTCGGGCCAGACCCCCTGCGCCTCGCGGAGGAAGATGTCCGCGCCGGTCGGCCCGATGCCCGGTACCTTGCGCAGCAGGGCGCGCATGCCGTCCCGGTCGCCGTCCGCCGCCGAGCGCAGTCTGCGCAGATCGCCGCCGAACTCTTCCAGGACCAGTTCGGCGCCCGCGCCGAGCCGGGTGGCCGTGCTCTCGTCGTAACGCCGGTAGCCGCCCTCGCCGAGGGCGTCCACGCGCTGCTGCCACGAGGCGTCCGCCATACGGCGCGGGGAACGCAGGCCCGCGTCGAACAGGGCGCGGGCCGAGGCCGCCGCCACCGAGGCGCGGATCCGTGTGCTGGACAGACAGGCCAGGACGAGCAGTTGACAGAGCGGCTGGGGAGTGTCGCGCAGCTTGATGCCCGCGTCGTCGGCGTACGTACGCCCCTTGGCGTCCAGCAGTTCCCGGACCGTGTGCCGCGCCTTCTCGCCGGCCCGGTCCTCCTGTGCCTGATTCCGTTCCCGTGACATGGCCGCGCGTCCTGGTTCCGGCTCGGTGCGTCCTGCCGCGTTGCACCGCCGTGTGCCCAGGAGAGCGCACGTGTTCTTGCGGTGCCCCCCGGTGGCGGTGCGCCGCGTTCCACGTCTTGGCCCGGTACCCCCGCGGTGGGGCGCGAAACGGCTTCGCCCGACCGGGCCGCCGTGCCGTGCGCGGATCATGGGAGACTCGCCCCCATGAACGGGAAGGCGACAACGAAGCGGACGAAGCTGGAGAGAGGCCGCGGGGCACTCGGCCCGGCGCTGGAACTCGTCCACACCGGCCGCGCGCCCACCCGCGCCGTACTCACCGCCGAGCTGGGCGTCACCCGCGCGACGGCGGGCGCCGTCGCCGCCGAACTGGAGGCGCTCGGTCTGATCCGCGTCGACTCGAGACCCGGCGCCGCGGCCGGCTCCCAGGGCCGTCCCTCGCACCGGCTCGCCCTCGAGGAATCGGGTCCCGTCGTGCTCGCCGCCCAGGTGCACGCCGACGGATTCCGGGCCGCCCTGGTGGGTCTCGGCGGCCGGATCGTTGCCACGGTGCCCGGCTGCGAGGCAGTCGAGGCGGACCCCGCGCAGGCTCTCGGCGCCGTCGTCGAGGCGGGCGCGGCACTGCTGAGCGAGACCGGACGCCGCTGTGTGGGCGCCGGCCTCGCCGTGCCCTCGGCCGTCGCCGAGCCCGACGGCACGGCGCTCAATCCGCTGCACGTGGCCTGGCCCGCCGGCGCGCCGGTGCGCCGGATCTTCGCCGAGCGCGTGCGCGCGGCGGGGCTGGACGTGCCCGCCTTCACCGGGAACGACGTCAACCTGGCGGCGCTCGCCGAGCACCGCCACGGAGCCGGACGCGGGTCGAGGCACCTGCTGTGCGTGGCCACGGGCCACAGGGGTGTCGGCGGCGCGCTGGTGCTCGACGGGCGGCTGCACACCGGAAGCTCGGGGCTCGCCCTCGAGGTCGGTCACCTCACCGTCAACCCTGAGGGCCGGCCCTGCCACTGCGGCAGCCGCGGCTGCCTGGACGTCGAGGCCGACCCGCTGGCCTTCCTCACCGCGGCCGGGCGTGAACCCGGCCCCGAGGTGTCGCTGCTCCAGCAGGCGCGCGATCTGCTCCGCACGGAGTGCGCGGATCCCTCGGCGCGCAGGGCGACCCGGGAGCTCATCGACCGGCTCGGCCTCGGGCTCGCCGGACTGGTGAACATCCTCAACCCGGACCGCATCATCCTGGGCGGACTGCACCGTGAACTGCTGGCCGCGGACCCGCAGCGGCTCCATGCCGTGGTCGCGGACCGCAGCCTGTGGGGCCGGCGGGCCGGGGGAGTCGCCGGAGCGGAACTCGGCGGAGTGCCCATCCTGCCGTGCACGCTGGACCACAACAGCCTGGTGGGTGCCGCCGAACTCGCCTGGCAGCCGGTGCTCGACGACCCGCTGGGCGCCCTCACGGGGCAGGACTCCGGTGCGCAAGGGGCGGCGCGGGAGTCCTGAGCGTCCTCGCCTCCCGCGGCGCCCTCCGGGCGGTTCCGGCGGGCGGCGGCCTCTGTCCCGGTCGCGCCCACGAATAGCGGCCGACCCTCGGTCCCGGCCCTCGATCCGTGAGACCCGCCGCCCGCAACGAACGTCTCGCGGGCCGGTGGACACCGCGCCGGCCGATTCCGGCCGCCGGGCGGCACGGCCCCCGGGAGTCAGCGCGCGAGAGGCGACCAGGGGTGCCACGGGTGCCCGAGCGCCGGCGCCCGCCGCCGGAGTGCACCGCGAGCAGCGGATCCACGGCACGCACCGCGCGGCGGCCGGGACCTCTCGTCGGACGCCGGGGCACACCGGTCCTGTCCCGCTGCCTGCCTCGGGCAGGGGCGACCCGTCCGCGCGCGGAGACATGCGCATGCGGTACCCGACTTGCTCGCCGCCGCCCTTCCGCCGCTGTGGGACGGCCCCGGTGTCCGCCCCGTCTCATGCGCCCCGCGTCGTGCGTGGTGCGTCGGGCGTGGCCCGTGGGGAGGCTCGCGTGGCCGTGTGCGGGAGCGCCGACGCGGCAGGGACCGGCCTCGTGGGCGAGGCCGGTCGGGTGGCGCACCGCAGGCAGGCGGGAGTCTGCGAGGGTCGGCCGAATCCGGGGCCGGGGGAAGTGGTTCATCGCCTCGGAGCCGGTCCGCGGACGGAACCGGCGTACGGGTTCACCGGGGACCCGGACCGGTGTGGCGGGCGGTGGCCGCGTTCCGCGCCGGGTGGACGCGCGGCGGTGCCCGGGGGCCGTGCCGCGCGTCCTGGCCGGTCAGCCCGTGAGGGTCGACCGGGCGGCGGTGCGCGCGTGAGCGGGCTCCGCCAGGGCGTCGAGTTCGGCGTCCGCGAAGGGGCCCGCGGTCGCCGCGCCGTACAAGGGGCTCTTGTGCGGCGTGCGGGTGGGAGTGGTGTGGGTCGGCGCGGGAAGGGTGAACCATACGATCTTCCCGCCCTCGCCCTGCGGCTTCACGCCCCAGCTCTCGCTGACGGCCGCTATGAGTGCGAGCCCCCGGCCTGTGGTGGCCATCGGGTCCGCGGGACGGAACTCCGGCAGTCGCGGGTCGTGGTCGCGCACCGAGACCGTCAGCCGGTCGAGCAGGAGCTCGATCTCCACGGTGCAGTGCTTGTCCGGTTCCGCGTGCCGGTGGACATTGCTCAACAGCTCGGTGACACCGAGCGTGGCGAGCTCGATCAGAGAATCCAGATGCCAGTAGCGCAGTTGCGCAGAAACGATTCTGCGGACCTGGCCGATCCGCGACGGCAGGGCCTGGAGCTCCACCGTGCAGTGCCTGCTTGGCTTGCTGATCACGGCTGCGACTCCCCGAATTGAGTTCCGGACGACGCATCCAGCAGTGGCGCCTGCTGCTGGGGTTTTCCCGCCGGTGGCGGGGGTTCGGCGGTGGCCTGGTTCGCAGAGTCACCATCCATAAACCCTCAGTGAGGTTACTTCAGAGTGAGTCAGTGACTACGGATCCGCAACTCGCGGCTTTCAGCCCCTGCTGTCCTGGCTCTCCCGGACGGTCTCCAGGAAGCGGTCGGCGGTCTCCTCGCCGTCGTGCCGGGGCTCGCGCTGTCCCATCGTCAGCCGGTAGCGCGTGCCGTTGACGTGCGCCACCGTGCTGTCCTCCCCGGCGAACCAGGCTTTCGCCGCGCTGACCTCGCGCAGCGGGGCGCTGTCGATCTCGCGCCCGTTGCTGGTGAGCAGTCTCAGCCGGCCGTCCTTGATGAGGACCTGCCCGGCCCTGGTCAGTGAGCGCGGCCACCGCTCGATCCGCACTCCCGTCGCGTTGAACTCCGGTTCCGCCATGCCGGTTCCGCCCCCTTCGCACCCCGGGTGCCTCTTCCCCACCCACGACTGTACGACCGCACTCGCGAGTCCTGTTGGGCAGTCTGCCCGCGCTGAGGGGCGCACGCCAGGGCGCATGGGGGAGCGAATGGCTTATGGATACCCAAAGTAAATGTTTGCGCAGGTGAGGGGCCTACAGTGGCAGGGTGACGGGTGAGTGGGACCAGTGAGGAGCGCACGGTGAGCAGCACCATGGAAAACGCAGGGAGCATGGGGCGCGAGCACACCGGCGGAGCCATGCCCACCATGGACGTGGACCGCAGCGACATCGAGTACCGCGTCTGGCTGAAGGAGGCGGTGCGCAGGGTCCAAGCCGATGCCAACCGGTCGGCCGACACCCATCTGCTGCGCTTCCCGCTGCCCGAACGGTGGGGGATCGACCTGTACTTGAAGGACGAGTCCACCCACCCCACGGGCAGCCTCAAGCACCGGCTCGCCCGCTCCCTCTTCCTCTACGCGCTCTGCAACGGCTGGATCCGCCCGGGCAAGCCGGTCATCGAGGCGTCCAGCGGTTCGACGGCCGTCTCGGAGGCGTACTTCGCCAAGCTGATCGGGGTCCCCTTCGTCGCCGTCATGCCGCGCACCACCAGCGCCGAGAAGTGCCGGCTCATCGAATTCCACGGCGGCCAGTGCCACTTCGTCGACGACCCGCGGGTCATCTACGCCGAGTCGGCCGCCCTCGCCGAGCGGACCGGCGGGCACTACATGGACCAGTTCACCTACGCCGAGCGGGCCACCGACTGGCGCGGGAACAACAACATCGCCGAGTCGGTCTACCAGCAGCTGCGGCTGGAGCGCTATCCGGAACCCGCATGGATCGTCGCCACCGCGGGCACCGGCGGCACCTCCGCCACCATCGCCCGCTACGTCCACTACATGCAGTACGACACCCGGATCTGTGTCGCCGACCCCGAGAACTCCTGCTTCTTCGACGGCTGGACCAAGGGCGACCCGGACGCCACCAGCGACAGCGGCTCCCGGATCGAGGGCATCGGACGCCCCCGTATGGAACCCAGCTTCCTGCCCGGGGCCATCGACCGCATGATGCGGGTGCCCGACGCGGCGAGCGTGGCCGCCGTGCGTGCCCTGGAAACGGTCCTGGGCCGCAAGGCCGGCGGCTCCACCGGGACCGGACTGTGGAGCGCCTTCAAGATCGTCGCGGAGATGGTCGCCGAGGGGCGCACGGGCAGTGTCGTCACCCTGCTGTGCGATCCGGGCGACCGCTACCTGGACAAGTACTACTCCGACGCCTGGCTCGCGGAGCAGGGGCTGGACATCGCCCCGTACACCGAGGCCGTCAGAACTCTGCTGGCCACGGGCGTGTGGCCCGAGGCCGTCACCGGCTGACACGGGAACCGCCTCGAACGGGCACGACCTCCCGCGGGCACCGCGGGTATCCGTACCACCCGGCGCGGGGATCGTCCGGCACAGGCACAGGCAGTCGCTGCCGTACGAGACCGCCGGAACGGGTCCGGCCGTGCCCGGCGGCCTCAGGCCCGGGCGGAGGCCAGTCGCCGTTCCAGGTTGCGGGCAGCGTCCCGGAAGGAACGGTGGATGCCGGGCCGGGCGAGCCGCGCGGCGAGACGGAACCCGCGCGGGCCGTCTACGGCGAAGGTCCAGTGCAGACGGGTCCCGGTGCCGGCCGGCTCCAGATCCCAGTCCTCCACCCAGGCCCGCGCACCCGGCACGTTGGTCTCGTCGATCCGGTACGCGTAGCGCCGGGCGGGCTCGGAGACGATCACGGTCTCCAGGAACCGGGTGCCGCCCACGAGCCGGATCTCACGGCGGGCACCGCCGTCCAGCGGCCTGGCCCGCCGCACCGCCGTGAACCACCGCGGCCACGCCTCGGTCTCCTCCGCCAGCGCCCGGTACACGGCCTCCGGCGGCGCGGAGAGCACGGCGGTGAAGAGCAGACGCACCGGAGCGTTCTCGGCGAATTCGGGCCCTGCGGTACGCAGTCGGTGTGCCATGGAGGTGCGCCTCCGGGAGTCGGGGTCAGGTGCCGGGACCGGCGGGCCGCACCCTATCTGCCGGGCCGTCACCTGTCAGGGTGCCTCACACGCCGACGGTGTCCCCGGGGCCGGATTCCTCCCCGGCCACCACCAGGCGCGGCAGGTGCTCCGCGATCTGCGCCCTGGCCTCGGCGGGCAGCCCCGCGTCCGTGACGAGGGCGTCGACCTCCTCCAACGTGGCGAAGGAACTCAACCCCACCGTGCCCCACTTGGTGTGGTCGGCCACCACGACCACCCGGCGCGCCGACCGCACGAACCGCCGGTTGGTCTCGGCCTCCGCGAGGTTCGGCGTGGACAGTCCCGCCTCCACGGATATGCCGTGCACGCCGAGGAACAGCACGTCGAAGTGCAGGGAACGGATCGCCTGGTCGGCGACCGGACCCACCAGCGAGTCGGAGGGAGTGCGCACCCCGCCGGTGAGCACCACCGTCGCCACCCCCGGGCGCGGACCGCCCGCCGCGGCGCCGCTGCGCTGGGCGGTGTGGAAGACATCGGCGACCCGCACCGAATTGGTGACCACCGTCAGGTCCGGCACATCCACCAGGTGATGCGCCAGCGCGTACGTCGTCGTACCGCCCGAGAGCGCGATCGCGCTGCCCGGCACCACCATGGCGGCCGCCGCCTTGGCGATGTCCTCCTTGGCGCTCAGCTCCATGCTGGACTTCGCCTCGAAGCCGGGCTCGTGGGTGCTGGCCTCCATCACCGGCACCGCGCCGCCGTGCACCTTCTCGATCATGCCCTGCCGGGCCAGCGCGTCGAGGTCCCGGCGGACGGTCATGTCGGAGACATTGAGCTTCCGGGTGAGTTCGTTGACCCGTACCCCGCCACGCCGCCTGACCTCGTCGAGGATCAGGGCGCGGCGCTGCTCCGCGAGGAGGTTCTGGTTCTCGCTCACGCCCGGTCGGGTCCTTTCCGATGCTGACGGCGGGTGAAGGGCTCTCATCCTCCCATGCGGGCCGCGTGGCCGCCGCACCGGTGGACAGCGATCGGCCGCGCGTACGAAAGGGGGAGCAACCGGTGGCGGGAGGGGTGCGGATTCGCGGCCGTCCCGACATCCTGGGTCCAGCCACGAGCGGACATGTGGCGAATACTCGTACGACGAGTCCGCACGGGGCGGATCCGTACATCGGGGGAAGGGCGCAGAGCAGTGCAGCGTGCAGCGGGGGAGACGCGAGTCGCACTCGAGTTACTGGTCCACGGCGTGGGCGGCACCACGCCGGACGCGATGCTGGGCGACCCGCGGACCGTCCGGGTCACCGGGGACGAGACCGCCGCGGTCCACCGCCGCAGCGAGGACGCCGACGCCGAGGACCGGCCCGCCGACTACCAGGACCGGCCCGTCCCCGAGGCGTACGTGTGGTCGAACCTCACCTCGGGCAACTCCTCCCGCGCCCTGTGGCTGCTGCTGCTCCCCTTCATGGTGGTGAACCTCGCTCACTGGATGCGGCCCGCCGCCCGGGGCATGGCCCGTCTCTGCCGTCTCTACGGGCTGCTGGTGCGCGTGGTCGCACTCACGCTCACCGTGCTGCTCGTCGGCGCGGCCTGCGAGGTCGCCCTGGACCTGGCCGCCTGGCAGTGCGCCGGCCGGCCCGCCTGCGCCGGCCAGCGGTCCTGGCTGGGCTTCCTGTCCCCGGCCGGCGGCGGCTGGTGGACCGGGCCCGGCCGCCGCCTCGCCCTCGCCGCGCTCGTTCCCACCGCCCTCACCGTGCTGCTGTGGTACCTCTCCCACCGCACCTGGAGCTCCTACGAGTCCGAGCGGCCGCTGCCCGGTCTGCCGGAACCCGACGACGGCGAGACGGGCGGCCACCCCGCGCTCGGCCGGCCCGGCTTCTGGTACGGCAGGCGGCTGGTGGCGCGGCTGCGCGCCGCCCACACCGCGGCCGGCCTGCTGACCGTTGCCGCCACCCTCAGCTTCGCGGCCGCGGGCTTCGACCGCGGCCCGCACGGCGACCCCGTCCTCGCCGTCCTCGGGGCCGTCCTGCAGTGCTCCCTCGGCGCCGCCGCCCTGGTCGTGCTGTGGGTGGTGTGCAGCCGCGGCCGCAGCGAGCGCAGGCTCGACATGGCCATCGACGGTGCGATCACCGGCCGGCTGCCGGCCGCCTCGGCCGTGCTGCTCGCCCTCGCCGTGCTGCACACCGCCTGGGACCGGCCCGGCTGGGCCTCGCACGGACTTCTCCCGGGCAACCAGGCCTTCGGAGTCATCGCGCTGCTCCAGGGACTCCTGGTCGTCGCTCTCGGCATCACCGCCGTTCTGCTGCGCCGCAGCGCCCCGGACCCGCGGGCGGCGCTGCGCGGACTCGGCGGCCCGGCCGTCGCCATGCTCGGCTGCGCGCTCGGCGGCGTGATGACCGGCGGTGTCGCGCAGCGTGTCGGGGACTGGCTCGACGGGCCCGGAACACCCGGCATGGGCAACGGCCTGATCAAGGGGCCTCCGGAGGTCCTCTCCTGGCAGGCCGCCGTCATCCCGCCGCTGATCGTGGTCCTGCTGGCGCTGGCCGCGTACTTCGCCGTACGCACATGGCGGGTCAAACGGGAGCTCCTCGGCGCGGTGCCCGCCGAGTACCCGGAGGAGCGGCCCGACACCGCCCGCACCCGGCGTATCGCCGGCACCCGCGCCAGGGCCGGACTCACCGACCGCGCACCCTGGTTCGTCGGCGCGACCGCCCTGGTCACCCTGGTCCTCGGAGCGGCCGCGCTGACCGGGGCCTGGACCACGCGGAAGGTGCCGGGCCGGGCCGCCGAGGGCACGCCGCCCTTCGTGGAGTCGTTCGCGGAGACCTCCCAGGCCCTGGGCTCCTGGCTGATCGGCTTCGGATTCATACTGTTCGTCACGTGGGCCAGGCGCGCCTACCGCGACGCCACGGCACGCCGCACCATCGGCATCCTGTGGGACGTCGGCACCTACTGGCCGCGCGCCGCACACCCGTTCGCCCCGCCCTGCTACGCCGAACGGGCCGTGCCCGACCTCACCTGGCGGATGGCGGCCTGGACCGGCGCACACCCGGACGGCCTGCTGGTCATCTCCGGGCACTCCCAGGGCAGTGTGCTGGCAGCCTCCGCCGTCTGGCAGCTCGACCCCGGCACCCGGGCCAAGGTCGCGCTGCTCACCTACGGCTCACCGCTGGAGCGGCTGTACGGGCGCTGGTTCCCGGCGCACTTCGGGCCCGACTGCCTGCGTGCCCTGCACGACGAGACGCGCTGCTGGCGCAACCTGTGGCGGGCAACCGACCCGATCGGGGGCCCGGTGCGCCTCGCGGGGGACGGCGGTGCCGACGTTGACCTGGGGCCGCTCAAGGACCCTCTCGCCTACGGGCGGACGCGGCAGCACCCGCTGCCCGCACCGATCCTGGGCCACTCCGACTACCGGGCGGACCCCTCGTTCGAGAGTGCCCGCAGCACCCTGCTGGAGCTGCTGCGCCCCGGTGCGCCGGTGCCGCGCCAGCCGCCGGGGCCCGGGCCGGAGCGGGGGACGGGGACCGGTGACCGCGCGCGGGCCGGGACGGGGGAGCCGCCCGGTGACGGTTCGCGTGCCGCGCAGGCCGGTCCGCCCGGTCCGCGCGCCCACGAGGCGCCCGAGGTCTGAGGCTCCGCCAGGAGCCTCTGGGCGGACCGCTGCGGCCGTGCGGCAGCCCGGCGCGGCCGGGCCAGGGCACGGCGCGGCTGCCGCCGCGCGATCTCCGGCCGGGATCTCCGCGCCTGCGCCGCCTCGGTCCGCGGACCGAGGCGGCGCCGCGGGAGCCGGGCCGCTGCGGGGCGGAGGCGGCGGCGCGGCAGGTGGCACGGCGCGATCCCCGGGGGCGGTCACCGTCGGTCCCGCGATCCCGCCCGCCGCGTCGGCGACCGGCGGGCACGGGCATCGGCCAGGGAGCGGGCCACCCACCGGCTGGGGTCGTCCGCCCCCTGGCCGTACGCGCAAGGCCACGCGCAAGGCCGACGCGCTGACGCGGGCGGGCAGGGTGCCGCCCGCGACGCCGGCCGCCGGCGGGATCGCGCCCTGGTGGGGGCACGTTGTCAGGCGCTCGATCCGGTTGTCCGCCAGCCAGTCGAGCAGGGCGATCGCGTCACGGCGCAGCGGCTCGGGCATGATCACCAGCGTTGCCTCGCAGCCCGGCAGAGGGCTCCCGATCGGCGGCAAGGTCGGCCAGTCGAGGTCCCCCGTCGGCCGCCCGGCGCGGTGCGTTCCCCGTCGGCCACCAGCGGCCGAAAGGGCGCCCTCGGCACCGAGCAGGCCCCCAGCCCGGCGCGCCGCCGGGGCCGGTGTCAGCCGGGCAGGCCCGGAAGGCCGGGCAGGTCCTCCGGATAGAGCAGGGTCAGGTCGTCCGTGCTGGGCTCCGCGAGCTGGGCGACCCGGCCCGCGTGCCGCTCCACCATCGCCTCGAAGGTCTGCCGTGCGGTGCGGCCGTTGCCGAAGGTCGGTCCCTTGGGCAGTGCGGTGAAGTACTTCAGCAGGGCCTCGGACGCGCCTTCGGTGAGCGAGTACTCGTGATCCTCCGCCTGCTGCTCCACGATCCGCAGCAGCTCCTCGGGCGCGTAGTCGCCGAAGGTGATGGTGCGTGAGAAGCGGGATGCCACGCCGGGGTTGACGGACAGGAAGCGCTCCATCTCCGCCGTGTAACCGGCGACGATCACCACGACCGCGTCCCGGTGGTCCTCCATCAGCTTCACCAGGGTGTCGATGGCCTCGCGCCCGAAGTCCCGCCCCGAGTCCTCGGGGGAGAGCGCGTACGCCTCGTCGATGAACAGCACCCCGCCGCGCGCCCGGTCGAAAGCCTCCTGGGTGCGGATCGCCGTGGAGCCGATGTGCTCGCCCACGAGGTCGACGCGGGAGACCTCGACCAGGTGGCCGCGCTCCAGCACCCCGAGGGAGGCGAGGATCTCGCCGTACAGCCGCGCCACCGTGGTCTTGCCCGTGCCGGGGGAGCCGGTGAAGACCAGATGGCGGCGCGCGGAGGCGGCCTTGAGCCCTGCCTGCTGCCGGCGCCGGCCCACCTCGATCATGTCGGTGAGGGCCCTGACCTCCCGCTTCACGCTCTCCAGGCCCACGAGGGCGTCGAGTTCGTCGAGGACCGTCCCGGAGTCGCGCGCCGGTTCGCCGGCCGGCGTCGCGGCCGTGGCCGACGTGGCGGCCGCGGGGCGCTGCTCGGGGAGGGCGGACAGCAGTCCCGGCGACCGGACGGCGGTCTGCACGGCGGTCGCGGCCGCTTTCCCGGAGCCCGCGTCGTTCGCGGAGCCGGCCGGGCCGCCCGGCCGCAGGTTCGCGCTCTCGTCGCTCGTGCAGTCCTCGACGACCGGTCCGCCGCCGGAGGAACCGGCCCCGTCGGCGAACTCGTAGCCGCCCCGGGCACAGCGCTCCGTACGGCAGCGGGTGAGGGTGGCCCGGCAGCCGTCTATGACGTGGAAGCCGTAGCCGCCGCTGCCCGTCACCCGGCAGCCGTCGAAGCTGCCGCGGCCCTCCGCGGAGACGTAGAAGCCCGCCTCCGCGGGGGAGGTCACCGTGCAGCGCTCGATCGTCGGATCGGCGCCCTTGGTGACGATCACCCCGGTCTGGGTTCCGTCGATGGTGCAGTTCGCGAGCGTGCCGCCGCTGCCGTGGTCACGGAACCACGCGCCGGTGGACGCCTCGCGTATCCGGCAGTCGTCGAGTTGCACCGTGGCGCCGTCGCTCACCGAGACGGCGGTGTTGCGCACCTGCGTCAGGTCGCTGTCGACGACGTCGGCGCGCGAGCCGCGGTCGAGGACGAACAGCGCGTCGGGCACGTCGTGCACCCGGCACGAGTCCAGCACCGCCGTCGCCCCGTCGCTGACCCACACCGCCGGGTAGTCGCCCGTACTGTCGTGGATCTCGCACTGGTTGGCGTCGACGCGGGTGCCCGGGTCCCACACCGACAGTCCGTTGCGGCCGAACCTGCGGATCTTCGACCTGGTCAGCGTGAGCACCGAACGGGACCGCAGATCCAGGGCGTTCTCCGGGACGTCGTGGATGTCGCAGTCGGAGAGCGTCAGTACGGCGTCCGTGTCGAGGGTGACGCCGTCGGACGAGGTGCGGTGCACCGTGCAGTCGGTGAGGTGGCCGGCCGCGCGCGAGGCGACCTGGACGCCGCTGCCCTTGATCTCGTACACCTCGCAGCCGACCGCCTCCAGCGCGCTGGACTCCCCCGTCAGCGAGATGCCCGCACCCGAGGCGTGATGGATCCGGCAGCGCTCGAGCCGCGGGTGCGCCCCGCCGCGCACCGACACCCCGGCCTGCCCGGCCGCGACGACCTCGCAGTCCTCGAATATGCCGCCCCCGCCGTCGAGTACGGCGATACCGACTCCCGCCGGGTTGTCGACGGTGCAGCGGCGCACGGTGGGCCGGGCACTGCCGCGCACCTCGATGCCCACGGCGGACCGGGTCACCACCCGGACGTCCGCCAGCTCGGGCGAGCCGTCCTCGACCAGCAGGGCCGGGGAGGTGGCGTCCTGTCCCTCCACGTGCAGGTCCTGGATCACCGCCGAGGCACGCACGGTCAGGGGCACCCCGTCGGCCGGGGCGAGCCGCACCGATCCAGTGGCGCCCTCGGGGCCGCGCAGTGTGATGGCGTGCTCGACGACGAGGTTCTCGCGGTAGGTGCCGGGAGCGACGGTGAGGACGTCCCCGTCTCCCGCCGCCTCCAACGCCGCGGCGAGCGAGGCGTACTCGCCTGTGCGGCGACGCCACCTCGACGTGCCGGTGTGCGTCACCTGGACCGTGCCCTGTGCCATGGGTTTGCTGTGCCCCCACCTCGTGCGTCGCGGACCTGAGACCGATGCGGCCGGTGGTCCACCGTAGCGCGCGCGGGGCAGCGTGGTTGACCGGTCCGCCCTGCTCGCGGTGACCGGACGGGCACCGCCCGCGCCGGGCGCCCGCGGCCCCGCGTCCCGGACGGGCACCGCGGGCCGCGCGGCGCCCCCCGGGGCCGGGCCCGGCGGTCAGCTTCCGGTGCCCGTGCGGCCACAGTCGGGCCCGGCCTGCGCCCACGCACGGTCCCACGCGTCGAACCGCCGGCGCATCAGTTGCCGTACGACGAGCCGTCTGGCGACCTCGGCCAGGGCGCCGACGGCGGCGAAGGCGCCGACGCCGGCCAGCACGGCGTGGGTCGCGGCGGTGGAGGAGTCCATCGGCTGCGGCACCAGGCGGCCCCGGCGGTCGGTCCACACGGGTATCCGGCCCCCCGGGGCCGCCTGCCGCAGCCTGAGCCGCACGGAGTCCGTGTGCCGGGTGCCGTCCGGCGCTCGCCACGTGGCGACGACGCGGCCCACCGCGTCCCGCTGGGGGAACGTCTCGGGGTCCGGATCGGCGGCGGTCTTCGTGGCGGCCCGCACCACCGTCGCGGTCACCCGGTGCCGCTGCTCCTGCTGCTCGCGCATCGTCTTGTGCAGCGCGCCGTGGGCGAGCGCACCGGTCGACCAGCCCGCCGCGGGCGCGGCCAGCACGATCAGCAGAAGTGCGGCGAGCGCCACCCATGCCTCGACGAGATCCGTCGCGCGGCGCAGCGGGTTGTGCCGCCAGCGCCACATGCCCGTCACCGCTCGCACAGTCCTGCACCCCCCTTCCGCGTCCGTCATAGCCATCCAGGGCGCGGCGCATGCGCGAACCGGCTCAAGCGAGAGGGAAATCACCCGTCCCTCCGTCCTGTTCGAGCCCTGACCGGTACGCTGCGGAGCTCCGGCCTCACCGGGTCAACGCGCGTGCCGTCGGGCCTGGTTCCCGGCGTGCGCGCGCTGCGGGAGAACTGCTGAGCGGAGAACCGCCGGTGTGCGAACCGCGACCGCGAGAGCCACCGGTGCGTGAACTGCCGGTGCGTGAACTGCCGGTGCGTGAACCGCTAGTGCGAGAGCCGCTGTCCGAGGACCTCGACCGGATCGCCGACCCGGATGGTGCCTGTTCCCTCGGGGACGAGGTTCTGCCCGAACACCAGGCGGTTGCCGATGCGATGGTGCCTGGCCAGGGTGCGCAGCGGTTCCTTGCCGCGCCGGGCGGTCCGCTGGTCGGTGGTGGTCACGACGCATCGGCCGGACGGCTTGACGGCGCGGAGGACGACCTCGCCGATCCGGATCAGTGTCCAGTCGTCCTCCGCCCAGGGCATGGTGCCGTCCACGACGACGTTCGGCCGGAAGCGGTTCATGGGCAGTGGTCCCTCGTCGGCGTGGTCGCCCTGCGCGACGAGGGAGTTGAGGGCGTCGAGCGAGGCCAGGGTGGTGACCAGCAGCGGGTAGCCGTCGGCGAGGCTCACGGTCTCGCCGGGCAGGGCGTAGCGGGGATCGATGGGGCGGCGTACCGCGGGGTCGTCGAGATGGACCAGTTGGGTGCGCGTGCCCAGGTGGGCGCTGAACCAGGCGTGCGCGTCCGGGGCGGCGGGAACGGCCTCGATCTTGTCCTCGAAGATCTGGACCGGGACCGTGCCGACCGCCCCGGGATCGGGCACGGCGACGGTCAGCGGCTCGCGTCCGGGCACCCGCAGCCGCACGGCGCCCCCGGAGAGCGGCTCCGCCGAGGCGAGCGCCAGCGTGGGCCGTTCGCGCTGGGTGACCACTCGCCCTCGCTCGTCGACCAGCGCCCAACGGCGGTCGCCGGCAAGCCCCCACGGCTCCACGACCGCCTCGTCGGGCGCGCAGCCCGCGACCGACTTCACCGGGTGGACGTGGAGGGAATGAACGACAGCATTCGGCATACCGGCCATCCTGCCAGCCGGCCCGGACGGCGGGCCCGGCCCCCGCGCGACGGGCCGGCGTCACCACGTCGGGGCGTCAGCGGCTCAGGCGACACCGCGTCAGGGCGCCGCAGGCGCACCGCATCCGCGTGCCACCGGCGCGCCGGCCCCGGTCACCTGTCCGTCCGGCGCGCCCGGACCCCGGCGCGCCGGTCCGCGGCATGCCGTCCGTCCTGCGGCCCGTCCCTGTCCGACCCTCATCCCCGGTTCGGTGCCCGCTGGTTGAGGAAGCTGAGGGATCAGTAGCCGCGGCCCTGGTAACCGCCGGTGCCGTACGGGTCCTGGTAACCCGTGGGCGCCGGTGCGGGCGCGGCGGGACGCGGGGCCGCGGGGCGCATCGCCTCGTACCCCCCGCCCATCGGACGCTGCTGGGGCTGGGTGCCGGGGTATCCGCGCGGGCCGGCGGTCTGCTGCGGGATGTACGGCGCCGGGGCCTGCTGCAACGGCGCCTGCTGGAGCGGGGCCGGATGCTGGGCGGCATGATGCTGCGGGTAGCCGTACCCCGAGGAGTAGGCGGGCTGGGAGGGGGCAGCCGGAAGCGCGGGGAGCGCCGCCGGGAGGGCCGGCAGATAACTGCCCGGCGTGTCATACGCGGCGGGGACCCGTATGGGTGCGATCTGCGGCGTTCCCCGCTCCGCGACGAGCGAGTCGTAGATCGGGGTGTCCGGGAACGGCGACGCCGAGTAGTAGCCGCCGCCGTAGGTGACGCGGGGGGAGGTCATGGCACATAAGTTAAGCCCACGATGTGTTTTTGGGGAGCCCGATAAGAGGGTTGTTTTATGAGCTGCCAGTGGCCGCCGATCCCCAATGCGAGCGAACTCGTCGAAATCGGTCGTCCAGGTGCATGAGGATCGTGTAAAACCCGAGTTCCCGGCGGGTTACCGGCGGTTGACCCGGAGATCCGCGCCCTGCCGCACTGTGGGCCTTCCGCACCCCGCGGGGCTAGGTTGAGTGTGCGTGGGACAACGGCCGGAGGACGACGTGCGGACGCACCGCGCCACCGCGGCCGGACGGCGGGATACGGACCGAGGAGGGGGCGGACATGTCACTGCGCAAAGGCGCGAACGTTCCGGTGCGAGCACAGGCGGTGCGGGTGGAACTGGGGCGCCGTTCCGGGCCCGGCATCCCCGACGCCGACGCCTCGGCCCTGCTGCTGGTCGGCGGGAAGGTCCGCTCGGACGCGGACTTCGTCTTCTACAACCAGCCCGCGCATCCCTCCGGCGCGGTACGCCACGAGGGCAGGCGCACCTCCGCCGCGGAGGTCGTGGACGTGCTCGGCGTGGATCTCGCCCGGGTGGAGCCCGCCGTCGAGACCGTGGTGCTGGCCGCCTCCGCGGACGGCGGGACCTTCGGCCAGGTCCCGGGGCTCTACATCCGGGTTCTCGACGCGGGCAGCGGGGCGGAGCTCGCGCGCTTCGACAGCGAGGACGCCACCGTCGAGACCGCCTTCGTGCTCGGCGAGCTCTACCGCAGGCAGGGCGCCTGGAAGTTCCGCGCGGTGGGGCAGGGATACAGCAGCGGACTCGAAGGGCTCGCCACGGACTACGGGATCACCGTGGACGAACCCCAGCACACGGCACCGGCGCCACCGGCCGACCCGGCGCCCGCGATGCCCGCGCCTCCGGCCCCGCCCGTGCCCGCGCCGGTGCGGCTGACCAAGGTGACGCTGACCAAGCAGGCGCCCTCCGTCTCCCTCACCAAGCAGGGAGGCACCTCCGGGGCCCTGCGCGTCAACCTCAACTGGCAGGTGCGCAAGCAGTTCACCGGCTGGGCGAGCAAACTCGGCAGGGCCACCGCGATGCACTCCGACCTGGACCTCGACCTGTGCGCACTGTACGAGCTGCGCGACGGCCGCAAAGGAGTCGTGCAGGCACTGGGGAACGCCTTCGGCGCCCTGCACCAGCCGCCGTACATCCACCTCGACGGCGACGACCGCACCGGAGCCTCGGCCGCGGGCGAGAACATGACCATCAACCTCGACCACAAGGCCGACTTCCGGCGGATCCTCGTCTTCGTCACCATCTACGAGGGCGCCCGCAGCTTCGCCGACCTGCACGCGACGGTCACCCTCCACCTCCAGCACGGCGCCCCCGTGGACTTCTCCCTCGACGACTGCGCCGTGCCCTCGACCGTCTGCGCGCTGGCCCTGCTGACCAACGAGGGAGGCGACCTCGTCGTGCGGCGCGAGTCCCGCTTCCTGGTGCCGCAGCGCGGCGTGAGCCCGCAGCGCACCATCGACCAGGCATACGGCTGGGGCATGAACTGGACCCCCGGCCGCAAGTGACCGTCCGCCGCCCCGGCGCCGGCCGTCGGGGCTTCCCGAGGGCGGCCCTCGGAGTCGGTCAGGACTCCCTCGGACTCAGTCAGGACTCCCTCAGGACTCCGGGGCGGCCCCCGGGGCCGCTTCCGGGGCAGTGGCGGTCCGGGGACGCGCGTACGTCCTGCCCTTCCAGGCCGCTCCGCGTCCCCGGTGGTGCCGCACCGCCGAGTCCACCGTCATCAGCAGGTACAGCGCCGCCGTCACCGGCAGCAGCAACGCCTCCCACAGCGGCCGGCGGTAGTGGCGCAGCATCGGCACGTAGGTGGCCGTCATCACCAGCCAGGCGGCGCCACCCGCCCAGACGGCGGGGGTGTCGCCTGACAGCATCCCCGCGACCGGTGCGACGGGCGGCGCGAGATAGACGAGCGCGAGTCCCCCGACCGTCGCCGCCAGGACGAGCGGGTTGTAACGCAGTTGCGCGTACGCGCTGCGCGAGACCATCTGCCAGAGATCACTCAGCCGCGGATACGGCCGGACGCTCTCCACGTGCTCCGCGAGCCCCAGCCAGATCCGGCCGCCGCTGTCCCGCACCGCCCGCGCCAGCGTCACGTCGTCGATCACCGCGTGCCGGATGCTCCCGGGCACCCCCGCCCGCTCGGCCGCCGCGGTGCGCAGCAGCACGCAGCCGCCCGCGGCC
>NZ_JAAAXQ010000160.1 GCF_009916105.1 Streptomyces sp. GC420
GAGCAGGACGGTGCGTCCGCCGGAGGTCCGGGTGGCGGCGCGCAGGGACCGCTGCTGGGCCTCGGTGAGCAGATCGGGTGTCGCGACGAGGAGCGTGGTGTCGGACCCGGCGGCGGCCGTGGCGTCGGCCGTGGTGGTGACGACGCGGGTGGTGACGCCGCGGTCGCCGAGGAGTTCGGCGACGGCCCGGCTGCCGTAGCGGTCGGCGGAGCGCGGGTCGAGCAGTCCGTGCTTCTCACCGGAGCGTACGGCGGCCATGGCGACGGCGGCGGCGAGCAGGACGACGAGACCCAGCAGGAGCCCGCGGCCGCGAAGCCACAGACGCCGGGCGTCGGCGGCGGCCGAGGGAGAGATCGTGGTGGCGGCGGTCATCCGGCGGCTCCCCGGACTGCCTCGCTGAGGCGTGGCCTCGTCCGTTCCACGTCCCGGTCGAGTTCACGCAGGCGGTGGTATGCCGCCTCGTCGGCGGTGCGGCCGCCGTACGTGACGTCGTCGAAGGTGCGGGCTGCGGCGCGCAGCCGGTCGGCGTGGCCGGGCAGGGGACGACCCGCCTCGGCCGCGGCCTCGTCGGCGGTGCGGCCGGGCCTGTCGTCGAGGAGAGCGCGTTCCTCGAGGGAGCGGACGATGGCCCTCATCCGTTCCTGGACCGCCTCGTTCCAGCGCTGCTGCGCGGCGTGCCCCTCGGCGGCGTTGCGGTGTTCCGCGGCGCTGCGCGGGCGGTCCTCGAAGAGCGTGCCGCCCGCGGAGCCGGGTGCGCGGCGGGGAGCGCCGAGCCGCCACCACAGGACGGCGACGAGCAGGGCGGCGACCAGCGCGATCACGAGCAGGCCGACCCCGCCCCCGGGTGCGGCTCCCGAGGCGGCGCCGAAGAGTTCACCGACCCACTCCCAGAAGCGGTCCAGGGCGCGCTGGAAGAGGCTCGGATCGTTCTCGTGGTACATCGGCTTGGTCAGCTCGCGCTCGGCCGCCTCGCGGGCCGGGACGCGCGGCACCGTCACCGGTGGTTCGTCCTCGGTGCGCAGCACTGCCCGTGCCGCCGTGATGGCGCCCCCCGACACGGTCACGCGGTCAGCTCCCCGGCGCGCGGTCGGCGGGAGTGCCGTATTCGGTGAGGCCGGCGGCGCGGGCGAGTTCGAGGTCGAGGGCCTCGCGCCGGATGCGCTGGTCGATGTACAGCAGGGCGACCACTCCGGCGGTGATCGGGAAGGTGAGCGTGGAGCCGATCACGGCGCCGATGCCGCTGATGACGAGGAAGGTCCAGCCGACGCCTCCGGAGCCCTCCATGAAGCCGCTGAAGCCCTCTCCGCCGAACAGGATCGCGAGGACGGTGAAGGGGATGGCGATGATCGCGGAGATGATGTAGGCGATGACCGTGGCGAGCAGTTGGATGCCGAAGACACGCCACCAGGAACCGCGCACGAGCTTCGCGGACCGGCTCATGGACTTCGTGATGCCCTGCCTCTCCAGCATCAGCGCGGGCGAGGCGAGGCTGAAGCGGATCATCAGCCACAGGGCGACGACGGCCGCGGCGAGAAGACCCACGACGGTGAGCCCCGCGGACTCGACGAGCACACCCGGCAGTACGCCGACGGTGACGATGCCGGCGCCGATGAGCGGCAGCACCAGGGTCAGTCCGAGCAGGCGGAGCAGCCGCGGCCGTGCGCTGCGCCAGGCCTCGCCCGCGGAGACGGACCGCCCGAGGACCGCCCTGCTGATCACCATGGTGAGCATGGCGGTCGCGACGAGCATGCCGAGCAGCGTCACCACGCCGACGACGGCGCTCCCGGCGAGGGCCGTTCCGAGGGCGTCGTAGAGCTCGCTGAGACTGGCGTCGGGATTCTCCAGGGTGCTGTTGAGCTCGTTGTCGTTGAGGACCAGTCCCTGAAGCAGGACGATGGCGACCTCCGTGACCACGGCGACGGCCAGGGAGATGCCGAGCACCGTGCGCCAGTAGGTGCGCATGGTGGACACGGCGCCGTCGAGGATCTCGCCGACGCCGAGCGGCCGCAGCGGGATGACTCCGGGCTTCGCCGCCGCCGGGGGCTGGTTCCACTGGCCGCCCCAGCCGCCCGGCGCGCCCTGCTGCCCGCCCCAGCCGGCCGCGGGGCCCGGCTGCTGCTCCGGGCCCGGTGCGGGGGCACCGGGGGAGGACCACTGCCCGGGCGGCGGCTGCTCCTTGGACCACTGCGGCGCCCGGTCCCGGAGGTCCTCGGGGCCCGGGGAACCGGAGGAGCCCGTGCCCTGGCCGTCGGGGGCAGATCCGGGCGAGGCCCAGCCCGGAGAGTCGTTCATCGTCGCTCCTTCACAGTGCCTGTCCGCGGGTGCGGCGGCAGCTCGGCTGCCATCGTGCCACGGCGTGCGTTCGGGCGTGCCGGGCCCTGTCTCGCCTGCGTTCCTTCAATTGTCGGTGGTGCAGGAGGCAGACTGGGCGAATGGCTGATCAAATTGCGCGTTCCTCGGCGGGTGGACCGGTGCCGGCGCTTTCGGCACTGCGCTGGGAAGAACCACCCGAGGGTCCTGTGGTGGTGCTCCTGGACCAGACCCGGCTGCCCACCGAGGAGGTCGAGCTGGTCTGTACGGATGTGCCTGCCCTGGTGCAGGCGATCCACACGCTGGCGGTGCGGGGAGCGCCGCTCCTGGGAATCGCCGGGGCGTACGGGGTCGCCCTGGCCGCCGTCCGCGGTTTCGACGTGGACGACGCGGTGGAGTCGCTGGCCAACGCGAGGCCCACCGCGGTGAACCTGTCGTTCGGGGTACGGATCGCGGCCGAGGCGTACCACAAGGCGCTGGAGGGCGGGGCCGACCAGCAGGCGGCGGCCCGGGCCGCGCTCGCCACGGCGCGGGCGCTGCAGCGGCAGGACGCCGAGGCCAGTGCGCGGATGGCCGAGTACGGCCTGGCGCTGCTCGACGAGCTGTTGCCCGGCGGAAGCCACCGGGTGCTCACCCACTGCAACACCGGGGCACTGGTCTCGGGCGGTGAGGGCACGGCCTTCGCGGTGGCCCTGGCGGCGCACCGGCGCGGGCGGCTGCGCCGGTTGTGGGTTGACGAGACGAGGCCGCTGCTGCAGGGTTCACGGCTGACGGCGTACGAGGCCGCGCGCAATGGGATGGCGTACACGCTGCTCACCGACAACGCGGCGGGTTCGCTGTTCGCGGCGGGCGAGGTGGACGCCGTGCTCGTGGGCGCGGACCGGATCGCGGCGGACGGCTCGGTCGCGAACAAGGTCGGCACCTACCCGCTGGCAGTGTTGGCCAAGTACCACCATGTGCCGTTCCTGGTGGTGGCGCCGACGACCACGATCGACCTGGAGACCCCGGACGGGGCCTCGATCGAGGTCGAGCAGCGCGCGGGTCACGAGGTGACGGAGGTGACGGCTCCGCAGTTCGCGAGGCCGGGTGCGGAAGCGGGCGGGGGGATGCCGGTGGCGCCGTTGGGGACGCAGGTACATAATCCGGCATTCGACGTGACGCCGCCGGAGCTGGTGACCGCGGTGGTCACGGAGTGGGGTGCCGTTTCGCCCGTGACAGGGGAGGGTCTGGCGGATCTGTGCGCCAGGTCACGCCAGGTAACGATTAGCTAATGGGATGATGTCGTTTATGAAGGGACGCGTCCTTGTCGTCGACGACGACACGGCACTCGCCGAGATGCTCGGCATTGTGCTGCGTGGTGAAGGGTTCGAGCCGTCGTTCGTAGCGGACGGCGACAAGGCACTCGCAGCATTCCGGGAGGCCAAACCCGACCTCGTTCTGCTCGACCTGATGCTGCCGGGGAGGGACGGCATCGAGGTGTGCCGCCTCATCCGGGCCGAGTCCGGTGTGCCGATCGTGATGCTCACCGCCAAGAGCGACACCGTGGACGTGGTGGTCGGGCTGGAGTCCGGCGCCGACGACTACATCGTCAAGCCGTTCAAGCCGAAGGAACTGGTGGCCCGTATCCGGGCGAGGCTGCGCAGGTCCGAGGAGCCCGCGCCGGAGCAGCTCACCATCGGTGACCTGGTCATCGACGTGGCGGGCCACTCGGTCAAGCGCGACGGCCAGTCCATCGCGCTGACCCCGCTGGAGTTCGACCTGCTGGTCGCGCTCGCGCGCAAGCCCTGGCAGGTCTTCACCCGCGAGGTGCTGCTGGAGCAGGTGTGGGGCTACCGCCACGCCGCGGACACGCGGCTGGTCAACGTGCACGTCCAGCGGCTGCGCTCCAAGGTCGAGAGGGACCCCGAGCGTCCGGAGATCGTGGTGACCGTGCGCGGCGTGGGTTACAAGGCGGGACCGAACTGAGATGACCGGGCACGGCGCCGCTCCGCGGCCCGGGGAGCCGGGTGCCCGGGCGGGGCGGCCTGCCGGGCCCGCGGACCGGCGGATCTCCCGCTTCGAGCATCTGATGCGCGGGGGACTGTTCAACGACGCGACCCCGGGCGGCCCTGTGCTGCGGCCCGCCGCGCGCTGGCTGCGGCGCCCGCTGCTGCCTGCGGTGCGCCTGTGGCGGCGCAACATCCAGTTGCGGGTGGTGGCCACGACCCTGCTGATGTCGCTGGGCGTCGTCCTGCTGCTCGGTTTCGTCGTCATCGGCCAGGTGCGCAACGGTCTCCTCGACGCCAAGGAGAAGGCCGCGCAGAGCCAGGCCGGGGGTGGTTTCACCGTCGCCCAGGAGAAGGCCACGCGCACCGAGGAGGGCGGCGGGGCCGCCGACGGGCAGAAGGCGCAGAGCGCCACCTGGCTGTCCAACCTCGTCGAGGAGCTGGCGAGCGGCGGTCAGGGCGCCTTCAACGTGGTCACCCTGGGGGCCAAGTCCGCTGGTGAGAACGCGGGCACGCGCGGCCCGCGCGCATCCGGCGGGGTGGACGCGACGGCCAGTATCCCGGAGGAACTGCGCAGGTCGCTCGACGAGGGCACCGGCGCCTTCCAGCAGTACGCGCAGATCAAGTACGACAGCGAGGCCAGGGCCCCCGAGCCCGCGCTGGTCGTCGGCAAACGGCTCAACGACATCAACGGCAACGCCTACCAGCTTTACTACCTCTTCCCGCTGACCCAGGAGGAGAAGTCGCTCAGCCTGGTCAAGGGCACCCTGGCCACCGCGGGCCTGTTCGTCGTGGTCCTGCTGGGGGCCATCGCCTGGGTCGTGGTGCGGCAGGTCGTCACTCCGGTGCGGATGGCGGCGGGGATCGCCGAGCGGCTGTCCCTGGGGCGGCTGCAGGAGCGCATGAAGGTCTCCGGCGAGGACGACATCGCACGGCTCGGTGAGGCGTTCAACAAGATGGCGCAGAACCTCCAGCTGAAGATCCAGCAGCTGGAGGAACTGTCGAGGATGCAGCGGCGGTTCGTCTCCGACGTCTCGCACGAGCTGCGCACACCGCTGACGACCGTACGGATGGCGGCGGACGTCATCCACGAGGCCCGCGACACCTTCGACCCGGTGACGGCGCGCTCCGCGGAACTGCTCGCCGGGCAGCTGGACCGCTTCGAGTCGCTGCTGGCGGACCTGCTGGAGATCAGCCGCTTCGACGCCGGCGCCGCGGCGCTGGAGGCCGAACCGATCGATCTGCGCGAGGTCGTGCGCCGTGTCATCGAGGGTGCCGAACCGCTGGCCGAGCGCAAGGGCGGCCGGATCAGGGTCGTGGGCGACGAGCAGCCCGTCATCGCCGAGGCCGACGCCCGGCGCGTGGAGCGGGTGCTGCGCAACCTCGTCGTCAACGCCGTGGAACACGGCGAGGGCAAGGACGTGGTGGTGAGCCTCGCATCGGCGGGCGGCGCCGTCGCGGTCGCGGTGCGCGACTACGGCGTGGGCCTGAAGCCGGGAGAGGCGACCCGGGTCTTCAACCGGTTCTGGCGGGCCGACCCCGCCCGGGCCCGTACGACGGGCGGCACCGGGCTCGGGCTGTCCATCGCGCTCGAGGACGCACGGCTGCACGGCGGCTGGCTGCAGGCATGGGGCGAGCCGGGCGGCGGCTCGCAGTTCCGGCTCACCCTGCCGCGTACCGCGGACGAGCCGCTGCGCGGCTCCCCCGTCCCCCTGGAGCCGGACGATTCCCGCCGCAACCGGGGCCTCAACGAGGCCGCGGGACGGCCCGGCGGCCCGGCGGGCAGCACCGGCATCGGGGGAAGCACGGGCCGCGGGACGGGCCGGCTCGCCGCCGTACCGCGCAACGCGGCGGCGGAGCGCCCCGCGCCGCCCGTGCCCCCGAGGTCACCCCTGCCGCCCAGGCCGGGGCCGACCGACATACCCGCCGCCGACCCCACGGCCCTGCCCGGCAACGGGGCGAGGGTCGTGGCGCGGCCGGCGGAACGGGGTACGCGGGGCGGGGACGCGGGACACGGGGATCAGGATCGGGAGGACTGAGGTCGTGGGTGCTGAGCGGCGGCGGGGCCGCGGACGAGCCTTGCGCGCGGCGGCGCTGGGCTGCGGCGGGCTGCTCCTGGCCGGCTGCGCCTCGATGCCGGACAGCGGCGAGGTGCGTCAGGTGGAGGGTTCCCAGCGCGCAGACACCCAGGTTCGGGTCTTCGGGATGCCACCGCGCGAGGGTGCTCAGCCCGAGGAGATCGTCACGGGCTTTTTGGAGGCGACGACCGGCACCGAGCCCCGGTTCGACACGGCCAAGAAGTACCTCACCGTCAAGGCGCGAAGGACCTGGGAGCCGGACCGGCTGACCACCGTCCTGGCCGACGGGCCGAACCCGCAGCCACTGGCCAACGCGGACCGCGTGGACGACGTCTTCTCCTACAGCCTCCGGGGCGAGGAGATCGCGAGGGTGGACGAGCACCACGCGTACCACCCGGCCGAGGGCGAGTACAACGAGGGCGTCAGCCTCGTGAAGGAGAAGGGCCAGTGGCGCATCGACCGTCTGCCGCAGGGCGTCGTGCTCGGCCAGTCCGACTTCACCCGGCTCTATCAGTCGATCAACAAGTACTACTTCGCGCACGGTTCCTCGCCCGCCACCCAGGACTGGCTGGTCGCCGACCCCGTCTACGTGCGCCAGCAGATAGACCCGGTGACCGAGACGGTCAGGGCGCTCCTCGAGGGCCCGACCAGCTGGCTGGCGCCCGTGGTCTCCTCGAGTTTCCCCGCGGGCTCGACACTGAAGAAGGGCGTCAGGACACTCGCGCTGGACGACAACAGCGCGCTGACAGTGCCGCTGAACGGCAAGGCGTCGCAGGCCGGTCCCAGCCAGTGCAAGAAGATGGCGACGCAGCTGATGTTCACGCTGCGTGACCTGACCGCGTCGCGGATCGAACAGGTGGAGCTGGAGCGGTCCAACGGCTCGCAACTGTGCGTCCTTGCCGCCGACCAGGCCGACGCGAGCGCGCCCAACCGGTCCGCAGGGCGGCCCGACTACCAGTACTTCGTGAACGCGGAGCACCGCCTGGTGCGCCTCCCCGAGAGCAGCAGCACCCCCGACGTGGTGCAGGGGCCCTTCGGCGAGGGCGAATTCAAGGTCGGCACGGTCGGCGTCGCGCGCGACGAGCAGCGCGCCGCGGCCGTCACCGACGACGGGCGCGAGCTGTACACGGCCTCCGTGGTCGCCGCGGGCGAACTGGGCGAGCCCTTGGTGAGGAGCGCCGGCGGGAAGCCGTCCGAGCGGCTCACCGCCCCGAGCTGGGACGGCAACGGTGATCTGTGGGTCGCCGACCGGGACCCGGCCGGCCCCCGGCTGCTGCGCCTGCCCGGCGGCACCGACGCGCCCGAGGAGGTGGAGGTCGACGGCCTCGGCGCGGACGCGCGCGTCGAGTCGCTGCGGGTGGCGGCCGACGGTGTGCGGATCGCGCTGCTGGTGCGCGAGGGGGACCGGACGTCCCTGAGGATAGGCCGGGTCGAGAGCCGGCCCTCCGGGCCCTCGGGCCAGCAGTCGCAGATCGTGGTGACCGACCTCCGCGAGGTCGCTCCGCGGATGTCCGAGGTCACGGCTATGTCCTGGGCGGGCAACAGCCGTCTGGTCGTGGCCGGGCGCGAGTCGGGCGGCGTACAGCAGCTGCGTTACGTACAGACCGACGGCTCGACGTCATCGTCCTCGACCGCCGGGATGCTGCCGGGCGTCAACCGGGTGACCGCGATCGCAGCGTCCGAGGACGAGCGGCTGCCCCTGGTGGCGCACTCCGACGAGGACGGCATCGTGCGCCTGCCCCCGGGCGACAACTGGAAGACCGTGGTCAAGGACGGATCGGCCCCCGTCTATCCCGGCTGACCCGCGGTGACCTCCGGCCGCGGCGCCGCGGCCTGCGGTTGTCCACAGGGGTGGCCCGCCGGTGCCCGGCCGGGCACAGTGATGTCCGTGCGCGGGTGGTGGCGGGACTTCACCGACCTGGTGCTGCCGTCCGACTGCGAGGGGTGCGGCGCGCCGCGTACACCCCTGTGCGAGGCCTGCCATGCGGCGCTGTGCGGCCGGGCGCCGGTCCGGGTGCGCCCCGATCCGGAGCCGCCCGGTCTGCCGGCGGTGCACGCGGCGGCCGTGTACGAGGGCCGGGCCCGGTCCCTGCTGCTCGCACACAAGGAACGGGGCGCGCTGGGCCTCGCCGGGGTGCTCGGGTGCGCTCTGGCCGCCGCGGTGCGCTCGGGTACGGCTTCGTGGGGCGAGGGCGGCGGTGACACCGTACTGCCGGAGCCTGCGGGAGGGGCGGGGCCTGCGGGAGGGGCGGGGCCCGTGGCGGGCCCTGTGCCCGGGCGTGCCCTGCTGCTCGTGCCGGTGCCGTCCGCGCGGCGCGCGGTGCGTGCCCGCGGCCACGACCCGGCGCGCAGGATCGCGCTCGCGGCCTCGGCCGAGCTGCGCCGGGGAGGGACCCCGGCCCGGGTGACGGCCGTACTGCGGCAGCGCCGCCGGGTGGCCGACCAGTCCGGGCTGGGCGCCCGGCAGAGGCTGGCGAACCTTTCCGGGGCGCTGGAGGCCGTGGCGGGGACCGCGCGATTGCCGGCGGACGCGCGGGTGGTCCTGGTGGACGACCTGATGACGACCGGCGCGTCGCTGGCGGAGGCGGCGCGGGCCGTGCGGGCGGTGCGGCCCGGGGGCGCGCCCGTGACCGCCGCCGTGGTGGCGGCGACTGCCAGGGCATTCGGATAAATAAACCGGAACCCAGAGGAATCTTGGAACGTTGCTGGTGGTAGACGTGAGAATGCACTTCATCGGAGGTACGACCCGGTAGAGGGTGCCGACAACCGGCCCGGAGAGCTATGTTCGGTTGTGAGGAATGGCTGACGCTATGACCTACATGTCCGGCAGTGCTGCCTGGGGGAGTTCCGGTCGCGGTGGTCCGTGCCGGGAGGCCGGCCCGGTGGGGTGGCGATCTTGCCGACTGGGGAGGAGGAGGTGAACGTCGCCAAGTCCGAGGCTCCGGAGAACACCGGGGCCTGGTGCACAAGGGAAGCGTTCCGCCGGCCGGGCGGAACGATCCGGGAACGGAGTTCTGCGTGGACATCGTCGTCAAGGGCCGCAAGACAGAGGTACCCGAGCGGTTCCGCAAGCATGTGGCCGAGAAGCTGAAGCTGGACAAGATCCAGAAGCTCGATGCCAAAGTGATCAGTGTCGACGTCGAGGTGTCCAAGGAACACAATCCGCGTCAGGCCGACCGCTGCGACCGCGTGGAGATCACCATGCACTCCCGCGGCCCCGCGATCCGGGCGGAGGCTTCTGCCGCCGACCCGTACGCGGCACTCGACCTGGCCACGAGCAAGCTGGAGGCGCGGCTGCGCAAGGCCCACGACAAGCGCCACACCCGACGCGGCAACGGCCGCATCCCGGCCTCCGAGGTGGCCGACAGGGTGCCCGAGGCCGCCGCGCTGAACGGGACCGGCCTGGAGACCTCCGCCGAAGCCCGCACGCAGGTGCCCAAGATGAGGGTGGGCCCGCTGGAGGTGGAGGGCGAAGGCCCGCTGGTGGTACGGGAGAAGAACCACACGGCCGCGCCCATGTCTCTCGACCAGGCGCTGTACGAGATGGAACTGGTCGGGCACGACTTCTATCTGTTCGTGGACTCCGAGACGAAGGAACCCAGCGTCGTCTACCGGCGGCACGCCTACGACTACGGCGTGATCCGCCTCAAGACCGACCCGATGGTCGCCGAGGCACCGCGCGGCGCCGGCGGGGCGCTGGGCGGCTGACCTGGTCCGACGGCCGGACCGGTTGAACATACGAGCAGTGCGCGACGTACTGACCGATGGTGGTGCCCCTGGTGTGCCCGTGCACCCCGGGGGCACCCTCGTGCGACCGTCCGTGCGACCGCGGGCCCCGGCGGGAGAGCCGCACAACCGCCCGGGCATGAAATCATGGCGGTGCAGGCCAATCGGTGCGCAGCGGAGCCCCGTTGGCGCAGCATGCGACCTTCGGGCCACGGCCTCAGGGGGAGGAACGATGGCGGACAGCTTCGGTCCGGTGCACGGCGGCGGACGAGTCGGCGCCGCCGCCGGCCCCGGCGCGCACGTCGGCCCGGGCCCGGCGGACTCGCCGGACTCCGGGGCGTCCCGGGATCCGGCCGGACCGCGCAGGGAACCGATCCGGGTCCTCGTGGTCGACGACCACGCGCTCTTCCGCCGGGGACTGGAGATCGTCCTGCACGCCGAGGAGGACATCCAGGTCGTGGGGGAGGCCGGCGACGGCGCGGAGGCCGTGGACAAGGCCGCCGACCTGCTTCCCGACATCGTGCTCATGGACGTGCGGATGCCCAGGCGCGGCGGTATCGAGGCGTGCACCTCGATCAAGGAGGTCGCCCCCAGCGCGAAGATCATCATGCTGACGATCAGCGACGAGGAGGCCGACCTCTACGACGCGATCAAGGCCGGGGCGACGGGCTATCTCCTCAAGGAGATCTCCACCGACGAGGTGGCCACCGCCATCCGTGCCGTCATGGACGGCCAGTCGCAGATCAGCCCGTCCATGGCGTCAAAGCTGCTCACCGAGTTCAAGTCGATGATCCAGCGCACCGACGAACGGCGGCTGGTGCCCGCTCCCCGGCTGACCGACCGTGAACTCGAAGTGCTCAAGCTCGTGGCCACGGGCATGAACAACCGGGACATCGCCAAGCAGCTGTTCATCTCCGAGAACACCGTCAAGAACCATGTGCGCAACATCCTGGAGAAGCTGCAGCTGCACTCCAGGATGGAGGCCGTGGTGTACGCGATGCGGGAGAAGATCCTCGAGATCCGCTGACGGCGACCGGCGACCGGCGACCGGTCACGGGTGACCGGTGGCGGGTGACCGGTGACGGGCGGCCGGGACCCGCCGGTCGCGGCTAGCCGAGGATCCGCGCCAGCGCGGCGGCCAGCGGCCCGCGCAGTTCCTCCCGGTCCATGCGCTCCACCCGTACGTCGGTGCAGTCCACCCACGAGGCGGCCTCGGCCAGGGCCTGGGCCATCGGCTCGACCGCCCTGCGGTTCTCGACCGAGAGCTGCCGGGCCACCAGCGTCCTGCCGTCCCGCGCCGGATCGACCCGGCCCACCAGGCGCCCGCCGGCGAGCAGCGGCATCGCGAAGTAGCCGTGGACCCGCTTCGGCTTGGGGACGTACGCCTCCAGGCGGTGTGTGAAACCGAAGATCCGCTCGGTGCGGGGACGGTCCCAGATCAGGGAGTCGAACGGCGACAGCAGCGTTGTGCGGTGCCGGCCGCGCGGCGCCGACTCCAGGGCCGTCGGATGTGCCCAGGCGGGCCTGCCCCAGCCCTCGACCACCACCGGGACCAGGCCCGAGTCCGGCAGGACAGCGTCGACCTGCTCGGCTTTGAGCCGGTGGTAGTCCGCGAGGTCGGCCCGGGTCGCCACGCCCATCGCGGCCCCCGCCTGCTCGACCAGCCGCCGCACGCACTCCCTCTCGTCGAGGTCGTCGTGCAGCAGCTCCCCGGGCACGGCGCGCTCCGCCAGGTCGTACACCCGCTTCCAGCCGCGGCGCTCCACGCACACCACGTCGCCGTACATCAGGGCCCGCTCGACGGCGACCTTCGCCTCCGACCAGTCCCACCAAGGGCCGCCGTTCTTCGCGCCGCCCAACTCCGTGGCCGTCAGCGGGCCTTCGTCGCGCAGCTGCTTGATCACCCTGTCGTAGACCCCGCCCGCCAGCTCGTGGTACCACTGCGGGCGGGCGCGGTAGGCCCGGCGGCGGAAGGCGAACAGCGGCCACTCCTCGATCGGGAGGATGCAGGCGGCGTGCGACCAGTACTCGAAGGCGTGCGTCTGCGTCCAGTACGCCGACTCGACGGCCCCGCGGCCGACGGCGCCGAGCCGTGCGTACGGAACGAGTTCGTGGGAACGGGCCAGCACGGAGATCGTGTCGAGCTGCACCGAGCCCAGGGAACGCAGCACGCCCCGCACCCCGGCCCTGCGGTCGGGGGCGCCGAGGAATCCCTGGGCGCGCAGGACCGTTCGCCTGGCCTCGTCGGCGGACAGTTCCAGTGTGGGCGGCGACTGCAGACTGGTCATGCCGGGCACGATAGTGCGCGGCACTGACAGTCGTGTCCGCGCTGTGCGGAACAGCCGGAACAGCCGGAACAGCCGGACCGGACGTGTCGGCCGGGCCGGCGGCGTCGGTCGGACGGGCCGCGGTCAGTCCCGTGCGGGCAGGTACGCGAAGGCCGGGGCCAGTCCCAGGTCGGACGGGAGCAGCGACGCGACCCAGCAGTCGCGCAGCGTGCCGCGGTGCACGATCGCCGCGCGCAGGGTCCCCTCCATCGTGAAGCCCGCCTTCTCGGCCACCGCCCGCGAGGCCAGGTTGCCGGCCTCCGCGCGCCACTCCAGCCGGCAGACGCCTGCCTCGGTGAAGGCCCAGCGGGCCAGGGTCCGCACTGTCTCGACGACGTGGCCGCGGCCGCGGTGCTCCTTGACCGCCCAGAACCCGATCTCGGCGGTGGCGCCCTCCCGCCGGGTGACCCCGGCCATCGCGACGAGCGCCGAGGGCTCCTCCCTCAGGAAGGCGGCGAAGCTGAACGCCGTGTCGTTGCGCCAGCCGTCGGGGACGTCCTGGCCGAGAAAGGACGCGGCGTGATCCCTCAGATACGGAGAGGGGACGGCGGTCCAGCGCTGGATGTCAGGATCCTGACAAGCCGCGTGGGTGGCGTCGGTGTCGGCGGGTCCCGGCGGGCGCAGCAGCAGGTGATCGGTGGTGAGGGTGACCGGCTCCATGCGGGAATTCTGGTCGCCGTGACGGGTCGGTGCGAATGCATTTGCGGAAAGGTTGCCGTCCGGCCCGGCACCTTCGGGGCGTCCCGAGCGTTGTCCAGAGCGGGTGACACCCGGCCTTCGTGTGTGCGGACCTCCCGGCGCGGGCCGGTCCTCGCTTACGATGGCCGTTGCGGCGGGGACTGATCCCGTCGTGCCCGCGCACCCCAAGCGCCAGGCCCGACCGGCAAGGAGACCAGCCCACGTGTCCGTCTTCAACAAGCTCATGCGTGCAGGCGAAGGCAAGATCCTGCGGAAACTGCACCGCATCGCGGACCAGGTCAACTCCATCGAAGAGGACTTCGTCAACCTCTCCGACGCCGAGCTGCGCGCCCTCACCGATGAGTACAAGGAGCGCTACGCCGACGGCGAGAGCCTGGACGACCTGCTCCCCGAGGCCTTCGCGACCGTACGCGAAGCCGCCAAGCGAGTCCTCGGCCAGCGTCACTACGACGTCCAGCTGATGGGCGGTGCCGCCCTCCACCTCGGATACGTCGCGGAGATGAAGACCGGTGAGGGCAAGACCCTCGTCGGCACCCTGCCGGCGTACCTGAACGCGCTGTCCGGCAAGGGCGTACACCTCATCACGGTCAACGACTACCTCGCGGAGCGCGACTCCGAACTGATGGGCCGGGTGCACAAGTTCCTCGGCCTGACGGTGGGCTGCATCCTCGCCAACATGACCCCGGCGCAGCGCCGCGAGCAGTACAACTGCGACATCACCTACGGTACGAACAACGAGTTCGGCTTCGACTATCTGCGCGACAACATGGCCTGGTCCAAGGACGAGCTCGTCCAGCGCGGCCACAATTTCGCCATCGTCGACGAGGTCGACTCGATCCTGGTCGACGAGGCCCGTACGCCACTGATCATCTCGGGTCCCGCGGACCAGGCCACGAAGTGGTACGGAGACTTCGCCAAGCTGGTCGTCCGGCTCAAGCGCGGCGAGCCCGGCAACCCCCTCAAGGGCATCGAGGAGACCGGCGACTACGAGGTCGACGAGAAGAAGCGCACCGTCGCCATCCACGAGTCCGGCGTCGCCAAGGTCGAGGACTGGCTGGGCATCGACAACCTCTACGAGTCGGTGAACACCCCGCTCGTCGGTTACCTCAACAACGCCATCAAGGCCAAGGAACTCTTCAAGAAGGACAAGGACTACGTCGTCATCGACGGCGAAGTCATGATCGTCGACGAGCACACCGGCCGTATCCTCGCCGGCCGCCGCTACAACGAGGGCATGCACCAGGCGATCGAGGCGAAGGAAGGGGTGGACATCAAGGACGAGAACCAGACCCTCGCCACGATCACCCTGCAGAACTTCTTCCGCCTGTACGACAAGCTGTCCGGCATGACCGGTACGGCGATGACCGAGGCCGCCGAGTTCCACCAGATCTACAAGCTCGGCGTGGTCCCGATCCCGACCAACAGGCCGATGGTCCGCAAGGACCAGTCGGACCTGATCTACCGCACCGAGGTCGCGAAGTTCGACGCGGTCGTCGAGGACATCGCCGAGAAGCACGAGAAGGGCCAGCCGATCCTGGTCGGCACCACTTCGGTCGAGAAGTCGGAGTACCTCTCGCAGCAGCTGGCCAAGCGCGGCATCCCGCACGAGGTCCTCAACGCCAAGCAGCACGACCGTGAGGCGCAGATCGTCGCGCAGGCCGGCCGCAAGGGCTCCGTGACGGTCGCGACGAACATGGCCGGCCGCGGTACGGACATCAAGCTCGGCGGCAACCCCGACGACCTCGCCGAGGCGGAGCTGCGTCAGCGCGGCCTCGACCCCGAGGAGCACATCGAGGAGTGGGCCGCGGCGCTGCCGACCGCCCTGGAGAAGGCCGAGGCCGCCGTCAAGGCGGAGTTCGAAGAGGTCAAGGAACTCGGCGGCCTCTACGTCCTGGGCACCGAGCGGCACGAGTCCCGCCGTATCGACAACCAGCTCCGCGGCCGTTCCGGCCGGCAGGGCGACCCGGGCGAGTCCCGTTTCTACCTCTCGCTGGGCGACGACCTCATGCGGCTGTTCAAGGCGCAGATGGTCGAGCGCGTCATGGCGATGGCGAACGTCCCGGACGACGTGCCGATCGAGAACAAGATGGTGACCCGGGCCATCGCCTCCGCCCAGTCGCAGGTTGAGCAGCAGAACTTCGAGACCCGTAAGAACGTCCTGAAGTACGACGAGGTCCTCAACCGCCAGCGCGAGGTCATCTACGGCGAGCGGCGGCGGGTGCTCGAGGGCGAGGACCTGCACGAGCAGATCCGCCACTTCATGGACGACACCGTGGACGCCTACATCGAGGCGGAGACCGCCGAGGGCTTCGCGGAGGAGTGGGACCTCGACCGGCTGTGGGGAGCCTTCAGGCAGCTCTACCCCGTGAAGGTGACCATCGAGGAGCTCGAGGAGGCCGCCGGGGACCGCGCGGGTCTGACCGCCGAGTTCATCGCCGAGTCAATCAAGGACGACATCCACGAGCAGTACGACGCCCGTGAGAAGCAGCTTGGCTCGGAGATCATGCGCGAGCTGGAGCGGCGCGTCGTCCTGTCGGTCCTGGACCGCAAGTGGCGTGAGCACCTCTACGAGATGGACTACCTCCAGGAGGGCATCGGCCTGCGCGCGATGGCCCAGAAGGACCCGCTGGTCGAGTACCAGCGCGAGGGCTTCGACATGTTCACCGCCATGATGGAGGGCATCAAGGAGGAGTCCGTCGGCTACCTGTTCAACCTGGAGGTCCAGGTCGAGCAGCAGGTCGAGGAGGTTCCGGTGGAGGAACCCGCGGCGAAGACCTCCCTGGACAAGCAGGACGCCGTGCCGGCGGGTGCGGGTGCCGCGCGTCCGGAGATCCGGGCCAAGGGCCTCGACGCGCCGCAGCGTCCCGACCGGCTGCACTTCTCCGCCCCGACGGTGGACGGCGAGGGCGGCGTCGTCGAGGGCGACTTCGAGAGCGGCGACGGCCAGACCCGCTCCTCGGGCGACGGCATGACGCGCGCGGAACGCCGCAAGGCGCAGCGCAGCGCGGGCCGCCGCCGCAAGAAGTAGCCGACACGGCGAGGAAGGGCGCGGAGGGGCCTGGGCACCGGATGGTGCCCGGGCCCCTCCGTCTCCGTTGCCCCGGGATGCTCACACGTCCACCGGTACCCGTTCGCCGCCGAGCTCGACGGCGGCGCAGCGCCAGCGCCGGTCCGGCCCGAGTTCCAGCCGGAACGCCATGGCGCTCACCCGTTCGCCGGAGCCGATGCGGGCGAAGGCCTCGATGACACCCGGTCCTGGCCTGCACTCGTCGCAGTGCCGGACGACGGGCATCACGCGCCCCTCGGGGCGCAGCGGCGCGCCGGGCGCGAGGTGCAGCAGCTGCTCGTAGGCCTCGCCGATGGTGTGGCCGAGCATCCAGTGCACGGGACGCTGGCCGCTCAGGACAGCGAGGAGCCGGTCGGCGAACCAGTAGCGGGGGTGGCGCAGCCGGCGGTGTGCGGCGGGGAGAGGGCTTCCGGGGCCGGTGGCGGCCCCGGGCGCCGGGGCCGGACCGGTGACGACTCCGGTGCGGCCGGGGCCGGGGTTCCTGCCGGGGCCGCGAGGGTCGCGGCGGCGCTGCGGCGCGGTCCCGGGACGGCCGGACGATCCACGGACGCCGGGTGCGGCGCCGGCGGTTCGGGCGGCCCCGGCGGTTCGGGCGGCCCGCCGCGAGCGAGTGCCCGACCAGGACGTGCAGGCACTTGACCCGGTCCGGCATACCGCCGGCGCTGGGGAAGCCCTCCAGCACCTCGATGGCGTCCCGCCGCCGGATGTAGTCCTCGTGCGCGG
>NZ_JAAAXQ010000161.1 GCF_009916105.1 Streptomyces sp. GC420
GGCCGGCACCGCCGCCCCGGGCGGGGGCCGAACGGCCGCCGAAGCCGGGCCGGGTGGCCCGGCCCGACTGGACCCCTGAGCCCCATCACGGCACGGATCGCGCGAGGGAGGATCGAATCGGCGGGTTCGGCCGTCGCCGGAAGGGCGGAAGATCTCCCGGCCGTGCCGCGCACGGCACCGCGGGGCGCTCTTCCCGGACCCCGGCGGCGCCCGAACGCACGGCCCCGCACGGCGCCGCCACGTCCGTTGCGCGGCGCCTTGGGCCGACGGCCACGGCCTCAGGGAAGGAGGGCTTTCCGTGAACTGCTACGACTGTGCCCAACTGGGGCGGACTACCCCGGCGACGGCCGTGTGCCGGCACTGCGGCGCGGCGGTCTGCACCGCGCACGCCCGGGCCACCGGTGTCACCGTCCACCGCACCACGGGCATGGGGAGTTCCACCCGTCCGCGGCCCGCGCGCCGTATCACCTGCACCACCTGCTACGACGCCGAGCACAGCGGAGGCGTCGGCGCTCCCGTGCCGCACCGGACCGGCTTCGACCTGATCGGGGGCGGACGATGAGCCCCACCGGACGGGCCCCCACCTCCTACCGGGTACGGGCCCGCACCACGCCCACCGACGGCACCCTCGTCGAGGCGGCCGACCGGTCGATACCCGTGGACGCCTCGTGGGACCGGCCGCCCTCCGGGCTGCCCGGCCCCGCCGATCTGCTGGCGTCGGCCCTGGCCGCCTGCCTGCTGAAGAACCTCAACCGCTCGGCCCGACTGCTGCCGTTCCGGTATTCCTCCGCCGAGGTCGAGGTGACCGCCCGCCGCCAGGACACCCCGCCGAGGTTCACCGCGCTCACCTACGAACTGCGCCTGGTCACCGACGAGCCGCAGCGCCGGATCGACCTGCTGCACCGCAACCTGCGCGGCTTCGGCACCGTCTACAACACCCTCGCCTCGGCGTGCGACGTCGGCGGTCGCATCGTGGCCGTCGCCCCCTCCGGGGCGGAGGGCCGGTGACCACCGGCCGCCCGGCGCGGCGGGATTGTCATCCGGCCGGAGGCGCGGGGGTGGAGGCCGTCGCTCCGAGGAGTTCCCCGGCGAGCCGGCCGACGCGGCCGTCGAGGGCGTCCCGGACCGACCGGGCGCTCTCGATGTCGAGGCCGGTCAGGTCCGGCAGGTCCCAGTCCAGGTAGCGCCGGCCAGGCCGGACGGGGCACGCGTCTCCGCAGCCGAGCGTCACGACGACGTCGGCCGCGGTGACCACCTCCGCGGTCAGCGGCTTGGGGAACTCCCCCGCAGGGTCCAGCCCCCGCTCGGCCAGCAGGCGCTCCACCACCGGGGAGAGTCCCGCCGCTGGCGCGGACCCGGCCGTCATCACCCTGATGGTGCCGTGCGCGCGGGCCCGCAGCAGGGCTGCGGCCAGTTGCGACCGGCCGGCGTTCTCCGTGCACACGAACAGCACCTCCGGCACGGGCTTGGGCGAGAGTCCCAGCCCTCGGGCCAGCGCGCCCAGACGCTGGTCGGCGAAGCGTTCGATCAGCACCGGCAGATGCTTCCCCACACGCGCCCGGCCCGCGAGCCCTGCCGCACACTCCTCGACGTAGGCCCGGACCGTGTCACGGGAGAAGGACCTGCTGTGGCGGCCCGCCAGCCTGACCGTGATGCGTTCGAGTACGGCGCCGGTGTCCCTCAGGGGCGGGGTCGCACGGCCCGGGAGTACTGAGTCGTCCATGGCGTGCCTCGTTTCGGTCCCGGCGGGAACGTCCTTGGCCTCCCCGCCCCAGGAATCATAGGTGAACATCTATGCAAGGGACAGGCATGCCGCAAAAGTGAACGCTCGGTGAACAAGTTCCGCACGAACACCGCCGCCCCCGGTCGGCCTGCTCGAACACCCTTATGGTGAATAGATGGCTGTCACTGCACACGGAATCTCGGAGACGGTGGTGAACGAGGCGGATCCGGGGACCTGCACCCCTCACCTGTCCTGCCTGCTGATCGACCGCGCCGAGGCGGAACGCCTCGCGGTCGTCCTCAAGGCCATCGCCGACCCGACCCGGTTGCAGATCCTGCGCCTGATCGAACGCACGCCGGCCGGTGAGGCGTGCGTGTGCGATCTCACCGACTGCCTGGGGCTCCGGCAGCCGACGGTCAGCCACCACCTGAAGATCATGACCGAGGCCGGGCTGCTGAACCGCGAGCGCCGCGGCACCTGGTCCTGGTTCTCGGTCAACCACGAAGGGCTGCGCAGCCTGCGCGAGATCCTGGAACCCTCCCCGGTCCTGAGCCCTGACCGTGAGGAGTCTCCCGCGGCCGCCTGAGTAAGGGCGGCGCCGCCCGGCGGCTCCAGCCGCGAGCCGCCGGGGGCCGCCGTGCCGCACGTCAGGACAAGGTCGCGATGACCTCGCGCACCTGCTCGACGACGTTCCCGGGCAGCGGGGCGTAGTGAAGCTCCGGCAGAGCACGTTGTCCTTCCTCCCCGGCCATGTAGGCGAGAAGGGACTTCAGGGCGGGCAGGGTCTGCTTCTGGTTGCCCGTGTCGCACACGACCTCGTAGGTAACCAGGACGATGGGATAGGCACCCGCCTCGGAGGTCCCGTAGTCGAACCTCATGGTCATGTCGTTGCCGGTGCCCGTCACTTCGGCGGCGGCCAGGCCGGCTGTCGCGTTCTCGGCGGAGGGGCCGACGGGTTCGGAGGCGCCGGTGTCGATCCGGACCGTGTCGATGTGCCCGGCCTCGGCGAAGGACAGCTCGAAGTACCCGATCGCGCCGTTGGACGCCAGCACCGCGGCCGCCACGCCGTCGGAGCCGTCGGCGGACTGACCGCCCCTGCCCTGCCAGGCCTTCTCCTTCGGGTACGGCCACTGGCGCGGGACCGCGCCCGACAGGTACGCGTTGAGGTTCTGGGTGGTGCCCGACTCGTCCGAGCGGTGCACCGGGAGGACGGGGACGGAGGGCAGTTCGGTACCTGGGTTGAGCCGCCGGATGTCCGGGTGGTCCCAGGTGGTGATCCGCGCGTCGAAGATCCCGGCGATGGCGGGTGCGTCGAGGACCAGGTCGTCCACGCCTTCGAGCTGGTAGCCGATGGCGATCGGGCCGCCGACCATCGGCAGGTCGATGGCCCTGCCTCCGGGGCATACCTCCTTGGACAACTCCACCTCGCCGGGCTTCAGCGCGCTGTCGGTGCCGCCGAAGACCGTCGCCCCGCGCAGGAACTGCGCCACCCCGGCGCCGGAGCCCAGGGGGCGGTAGCTGATCTGTACGCCGGGACAGGCTCGTTCGTACTCCTCGACCCAGTATTCGAGGGCGTTCTGCTGGGCGGTGGAGCCGGAGGCGAGCAGTTTGCCGTTCCCGGCACAGCCGATGTCCGCGGCGGCCGGCGGGACGGACGGCTGCCCGCCGTCCCGTTCCGGGCCCGCGGAATCGCAGGCCGGCAGCAGCAGCACGGCCGCCGCCGCGATCGCGGCGGCGAAGGCGCCCGTTCTCCTGCCCGCACATGCCGGGCTTGTGCGCTGCACCACGTTCTCCTTCGGAGGTTCACGTCTGTGGGGGCCGGGCGGCACATGCGGGATCCCGCACGGAGCGGCGACCCGGCACACCCCGGCCGAGAACATAGATGCTTACCGATGCCTCTTCGGGATTGGCGACGTCCGGGCGAACATCACCTGTCATGTTCCCGATTCCCAGGTGAGATCGCGGTGGCGAAGTGCGCGGGCAGGGCACATCTCCCGTTTTCGCGACCTGTGCGACATGTGTCCGGGATAGGTACTGAAGTGCGCAACCGGATGCTCGTGATGTCTGTAAGCTTCTGCCGCTCATCACACTATTGAGGGGGGACCTCACTTGCGTAAGCACGTTGTCACCGCCACCGCCGTCGCGGCGGGCACGCTGGCCGTCCTGGCCGCCACCCCGGCCCAGGCCGCCGAGTACTCCTCGGCGCTGAAGATCCGGGGAGCCCAGTACGACGCGCCGGGCCGGGACTCCAACAGCTGCTCCACCGGCAACACGCGCGACGAGTACCTGACGATCAAGAACTACTCGTCCTCGGCGACCATCAACCTCAAGGGCTACCTCGTCAAGGACGCGGCGGGCAACAGCTTCCGGTTCACCGTCAGCCACTACCTCCAGCCCGGCGACTACATCAAGCTCCGCGGCGGCAACGGCACCGACTCGGACGGCGACAACGTCGTCTACCGCGACAACTGCAACTTCATGTGGAACAACGACAGGGACACGATCTACCTGTACAAGCCGTCCGGCAGCCGCGCCGACGTCCACGCCTACACCAGGTCCGCGAACGACCCCGACGGCGACGGTTACATCCGCTTCCACTGAGGCCGGCCGCCCGCGGGCCCCTCGTCCACCGGGCACGGGGCCAGGTCCGGCGAACCGTCCCGCCGGTGGACCGTGTCACCGGCGGGCTATTCGCAGACCGTGCCGCGCGGCCGGACGAGCCCCGTCTCGTACGCCAGGATCGTCGCCTGCACCCGGTCGCGCAGCACCAGCTTGGTCAGCAGGGCGTTGACGTGCGACATGACCGTGCCTGTGGTCACCCCGAGCCGCACGCCGATCTCGGCGTTGGCCAGGCCCGAGGCGATCAGCAGGAGCACTTCCCGCTCCCTGGGGGCCAGTTCACCCAGCGTGCCGGTCCTTCCGGGCGGAACGGGCGCTCCCTGGGCGAAGGCGCCGATCAGCCGGCGGGTGACGGCCGGGGCCGGTATGCCGTCCCCGTCGGCCACCACGCGGATGGCCGTGAGCAGGTCCTCGGGCTGGGCGTCCTTGAGCATGAAGCCCGAAAATCCGGCTCGCAGCGCCTCGTACACGTACACGCCGAGGTCGAACGTGGTGAGCACCAGCACCTTCGGCCGGCCCTGCAGCGCCGTGATCAGCCGGGTCGCGGTCAGTCCGTCCATGCCCGGCATCCGGATGTCCATCAGCACCACGCCCGGGGCCGTCCGCCCGGCCAGTTCGACCGCGGCCGCCCCGTCGCCCGCCTCGCCCACCACGGACAGGTCGGGTTCGGCGTCGGTGACGGCGGCGAACCCCGAGCGCACCTTCTCGCCGCCCTGCCCTACCACCGGATGTCTCGGCACACCGGACGCCACCGCTGGTGGCGGCCCCAGCTCGGCACCCTGCTGCCGGCCTGCGGCTGGATCGTGGCCGTGCACGCTCTGAACAACCTGCTCGCCTTCGGCCTGTCCGCGGCCGTCGTCGGCGGGCTCTCGTCGGAGGGGACGGCTGCCGACGCACCCTGGCAACCGGCCGCCGTGGACATGGTGGTGGCGGTCTACACCGCGATCGTGCTGTGGCTCGCCCGGCGGCACCGGCCCTTGAGTGTCTCTCCTCAGGCACAGTTGCTCGCGGGGCCGGACGGCGCGGCGCTGGCGGACGGCGCGGCGCTGGCGGACGGCCGGAACACCTCTCCGGCGCCGGAGTACTCCGGCTACGTGTCGCCGAGTGGTCCGCGGCAGTAGGAAACTGTTCCGGTGCACGGCGTCGAATCAGCCGCCGGTGCTCCGGGCTCACATGGATGTCCGTGTACGTGATCGTGCGTTCGACCAAGGGAATCACCTGATGTTCAGGCCTCGTTCTGTCCGGGTTGTTGTCATGTATGCCGCTCTCTGCCTCACCGTCGCGGCATGCGGCGGTGCCGAGGTCTCGGAAGACCTGGCGGCGGGTGAGATCGTCGAGCGCACCCAGCAGAAGGCCTGGCTCGCGCGATCCTTCCGGCTGCGGCTGGAGTCGGAGGCGGAGAAGACCAGCGCGGACCTGATGATGGACATGTCCGGCAACTGCAGCGGGAAGATCACGAATTCCGACGGGTCGTTCGAGGTGGTCAAGCTCATCGACCAGGTGTGGGTGCGGCCGGACGATGCCTTCTGGGAGAAGCAGCCGGACTCCTCGGGCGGTGAGGTCTCGGGCAGTGCTGCGTCGAACACCGCCGCGGCCGCGGCGCTCCGGGGCAAGTACGTCCACGGTCCGGCCTCGCACGCGTTCTTCAAGAGTGTTCTCGTCCTCTGCGACAAGCGGCAGCTGACCGGTTCGGTCTTCGCGGAGCCCGCCGGCCGAAACCTCACCTCCACCAAGAAGGGCACCGCGGTCGTCGACGGGCAGCCGGTACTGGTGGTGAGTGTCGAACCGGAGGAGGGGGACGCCTCGACCGTCTACGTGGCGGCGGAAGGCAAGCCGTACCCGCTGAAGGTCGAGAAGGGCGGGGAGAAGGCCGAGACCCGCCTGCTCAGCGACTTCGAGCTGACGGTGCCGAAGAAGACGCCGCCGGAGGGAGAGACGGTACCTGTCTCCAGGCTGGAGGAGCTGCAGAAGGGCGCGCTCTGACATCACCGCGGACGGCGCCGTCCGTACGTCGTGCGGCAGAAGCCCGGTTCCATTCGGACCGCTCCGGAGACCGGCCCCTTGCCCGCACGGCGGACCGCCGCGGTCACCGGCGCCGGGCGTTGCCGGCCGGCTCGGTGTCGGTGGGCCGGTCGTCGGTGTCGGTGGCTTGGCCGCGGGTCGCGACCAGCGACCAGGCGATGGAGACGGTGATGGTGCCGGCGATCACGCCGAGGGTCAGGGGGATGGGCAGCTTGCCGACGGGGGTCTCGGACAGGATCAGCTTGATCCCGGCGAAGGCGAGCAGGACCGCGAGACCGTAGTGGAGGTAGGTGAAGCGGCGCAGCAGTCCGGCGAGGCAGAAGTACAGGCTGCGCAGGCCCAGGACGGCGAAGGCGTTGGCGGTCCACACCAGGAAGGTGTTGGTGGTGATCGCGAGTACGGCCGCGACGGAATCGACGGCGAAGATCAGGTCGGTGGCCTCGACGGCGACCAGGACCACGAACAGCAGCGTGGCCACGCGCTTCCCGTTGACGCGGAGGAAGAACTTGTCGCCGTGGAACTTCGGATCGGTGGGGATGATCTTCTTGACCAGGCGGACGACGGGGTTGCGGTCGGGGTGGACCTCCTCGTCCTTGGAGAAGGCCATCCTCCAGCCGGTCCAGATCAGGAACGCGCCGAAGAGGTAGGCGGTCCAGAAGAACACCCGGAGCAGTTCGGCCCCGGTGAAGATGAACACCAGCCGTGCGGCGAGCGCCCCGATGACACCCCAGAAGAGGACCTTGTGCTGGTAGGCGTCGGGGACGGCGAAGAAGGAGAAGACCAGGGCGAAGACGAAGACGTTGTCGATCGACAAGGCCTTCTCGATCAGGTATCCGGCGTAGTAGGTGGAGGACGCCTCCCCGCCCTGCCACGCCAGAAGGACGAGGCCGAAGCCGAGGCCGATGGCGATCCAGATGCCGCTCCAGACGGCGGCCTCGCGGAAGCCGATCACGTGGTTGTCGCGGTGCGCGAGCAGGTCGACGGCGAGCATGACGCCGATGCCGACGGTGACCGCGGCCCACATCCACAAGGGGACGGCGAACGACAGGTCATTCATCGCGGAACGTTTCCTCTCCGGAGGCGGGACAGGTCACAAGCGGGGGAGGACACGGTCACAACGAGGGCAGGCGCAGGGGAACCCAGGCACCGGGAGCGACCGCGTGGACACAGGGGCCGCCGCGCAGGCCAGCGGCCTCGATCAGACTGAAGACGTCGAGCCCCTCCGGGCCGCGGCGGGCAGCCACTACGTCCGGGGCTCGGCGACGGGCGGCCAGCGTCAGCAGTTCCTTCGCCGCCGCCAGCCGAGAAGGCCGGCCCGGGGGCAGGTGGAAGACCTCGTGGATGCAGTCCAGGGCGAGGGGGCCGAGCTTCGGCATGACCCGGCCCGGCACGGCCCGTGCCGGGCCCGAGGCCGGGCCCGGGCCGGTGTGCTTCGCGTCCGGGGGCAGCACCGCGATCAGCAGCAGCGGAGCCCGGCGGGCCCGCGCGAGTCGCGCCGCGGTCTCGGCGACCGCGACGTCGTCGACGCGGTCGGTGAGCACGGCCGCCACCGGCTGCGCGAGGCCTGCCCGTGCGTGGAGCGGTTCACGGACGCGTGCGGGGTGGGAGAGCGGTCGGGTCATCGGCGCTACCCGCCTTCCTCTAACGGAGGGAATGTCCTAATCGTCACCCCGTCGCGGGACACCCGTCAAGAGTTACACGAAAATATTTTCGCTAATAAGCGTTCGCCTGAAGTGCCCCCGCTCGGCGGAGACGTGATCCGGCCGCTCGGCCCGGTGATGACCGTGACGGCCAATGCCGTGAGCCACCCGCTCTCGGGGTGGTCATCCGCGCGCGATCGGCAGGCGGGAGCCGCGCCCCAGGTCGCGTACGAAGCATGTCGAGCAGCGGCAGCTCGCCGGGCCGGAAGTGATTGCCTGCCGACTCGCTGCGGGCGCACGGCGTCGACGCCGCGCAGGCGGCACAGGTCGCCGCGCTCGTCGTCGCGGCCGTCGAAGGCACAGTGGCCCTGTGCCGCGCCAGGCGCAGCACCGAGCCCCTCGATCGCACCACGGCCCAGCTCCAGTCCCTCGTCGCCACCGTGATCAAGGGCTGAGGGGGCCGCCGTGGGCAGGTGCGAGGCCGGGTACTCCCTGCAGTGGGCGCTAGGCGTCCGGCCGCGTACGGCTCGCGCACCGAGCGCCGCACGGACAGCCTCGGCCTTCTCCTCTGTGAGCACACCACTGCCGCGAGGAGAGGATCGGCATCATGCCGCCGCTGCCCCGGCCCACTCTTCGACCGGCCGGAAGGTCACCACCAGGCCGGTGACGGCTCCGCCACGGCGCGGGCTTCGGCCATCGCGGTCAGGACGCGGCCGGGCCGCGCATCGCTCCCCGGCTCCGGCCCGGTCATCGCGGTGTCGGCCTGCGGACGGGCAGTGGTTCCCTCGCGGCGGCGGTCCCGGCGTCGGTGTCGGCGGTCGTCGGCCCCGGGGCCCGGGACGGTGGGGACCGTCGAACCGCCGCGGCGTCCAACCGGCCGTGCTGGCCGATCAGTTCCGCTATGCGGGCCCCACTGCGGCGGCCTTCCAGGTGCAGCCGGCCGGCGTTGACCCGATCGTCGGCGAGCAGGGTCAGCACCGCCGACCGGCCGGCCGCGTAAGTGGCGACGTAGCCCTGGGCCCCGTGCAGAAGGAGCTCGCGGAACTCGCCGCAGGAGGTGGCGTCGGCCACCCGGTGTGCCACACCGAGCGCGGCCGCGGTCAGCGCCGCGAGGCCTTCGGGTTCCACACCGAACGTGTCCTGGGCGAGCACGAACCCGTCGGTGCTGGCCACCAGCGTTCCGGTCAAGTGCGGTACACGGACCCGCAGTTGACGGAGCTCGTCCAGCATCTCCGTTACGGCATCCACGAGTGGTCTCCTCTCGGCGCGCTCGACGCGCACGCCTCGCAGTTCCTTCCCCCGCGGCTGCCCCGCGGTCCGCCCCGCGCGGCAGCCGGTTTCGGTGGCGCCGGCGAGCGGATGCCCCGCCGCCCCCACGGTTCGTGGCAGGGGGCGGGGCAGAGGTCGTCGCGCACGTCAGGGGCGGCGCGCCCACTCACCGCCCGCACGACCGTCGCCCGTCAGCGTGACTAAGAGACTACGCAAAGTGGCATCCCCGGGTTGAGGGTTCCCGCATTTTCCTCTGGCACACGACAGACCGCCCGGGCCGACGGTCACCAACGGTGCGCGCACCGAGCCGTTCGGGAGTCGGCGGGCCGCCGGAACCGCACGAGCCGTGCCGCCGGGATCGGCGGCACGGCTCGTGACGGGGTGACGGGGTGACGGGCGAAGGCCGGGGTCAGCGCGGTGCCATGCGCAGGGCGCCGTCCATCCGGATGGTCTCGCCGTTGAGGTAGTCGTGGTCGATGATCGCCAGGGCGAGCTGCGCGTACTCGTCGGGGGTGGCCAGACGGTGCGGGAACGGGACTCCGGCGGCGAGCCCGGCCCGGAACTCCTCGGACACGGTGGCGAGCATGGGCGTCTCGACGATGCCCGGTGCGATGGTGCACACCCGGATCCCGTACTGGGCGAGGTCACGCGCGGCCGGCAGGGTCAGCCCGACGATACCGCCCTTGGACGAGGCGTACGCCGCCTGGCCGATCTGCCCCTCGTAGGCAGCGATGGATGCGGTGTTGACGACGACCCCACGCTGGCCGTTCTCGTCGGCCTCGGTCTGCGCGATGGCCTCCGCGGCGAGGGCGAGGACGTTGAAGGAGCCGATCAGGTTGATCTGGACGACCTTCGCGTAGAGGCCGAGGTCGTGGAGGCCCTTCTTCCCGAGGATCCGCATCGAGGGACCGATTCCGGCGCAGTTGACGACCGTGCGCAGCGGGGCGCCGGACGACGATGCCGTCGCGACGGCCGAGCGGACCTCGTCGGCGTCGGTGACATCGGCCGGTACGTAGGTGACACCCTCGACCGCGGCGGCCTTTTCGATGCTCGCCGGGAGGTCGAGCGCGAAGACCTTCGCGCCCTGCTTCACCAGGGCGGCGGCGGTCGCCGCACCCAGTCCTGACGCCCCGCCGGTGACGATGGCGGCGGTGTTGTCGATACGCATTAGTGCTCCTGCTCCTTGCTCCGCACGGTGATGGTGCCCCGGTTGTCCTTCTTGAGCGCACGGCTGATCACCATGCGCTGGATCTGGTTGGTGCCCTCGAAGATCTGCATGACCTTGGCCTCGCGCATGTACCTCTCGACGGGGAAGTCACGGGTGTAGCCGTAGCCTCCCAGCACCTGGACCGCGTCGGTGGTGACCTTCATGGCGTTGTCGGTGGCGGTCATCTTCGCGACTGCCGCCTCGCGGCCGAACGGCAGCCCCAGGTCCTTGAGCCGGGCCGCGGCGAGCGTGACGGCGCGGGCCGCGTCTACCGCGGCGGCCATGTCGGCCAGCACGAACGCCAGCCCCTGGTGCTCGATGATGGGTTTGCCGAACGTCTCCCGCTCCCGGGCATAGCGCAGGGCGTGGTCCAGCGCCCCCTGGGCGAGCCCGGTGGCGACCGCCGCGATGCCGAGCCGGCCGGAGTCGAGACCGGCGAGGGCGATCTGCAGGCCCTGTCCCTCCGCCCCGATGCGGCGCTCGACGGGCACCCGTACGTCGTCGAACCGCATGGTCGCGGTGGCCGAACCGGTGAGGCCCATCTTGCGCTCGGGTGGGTCGGCGGACAGGCCGGGGGTGTCGGCGGGGATCAGGAAGCAGGAGATGCCGTGCGAGCGGTCCTCGGAGGTGCGGGCCATGACGGTGTAGAAGTCGGCGTGCCCGCCGTGCGTGGTCCATGCCTTGGCGCCGTTGACCACATAGTGGTCACCGTCCCGGACGGCGCGGGTGCGCATCGCCGCCGGGTCCGATCCGGCGTGCGGCTCCGACAGGCAGTAGGCGCCCAGCAGCTCGCCGCCCAGCATGTCGGGGAGCCACTCGCGGCGCTGTTCGCCGGTGCCGAAGACGGCGAGGGCGAAGCAGGACAGGGCGTGCACCGAGACTCCCACTCCGACGCTGGACCAGACCGCCCCCATCTCCTCCAGCATCTGCAGGTACACCTCGTACGGCTGCCCGCTGCCGCCGTACTCCTCGGGGTAGGGCAGGCCGAGCAGACCGGCGCGGCCGAGGGAGCGGAAGACGTCTCGGGGGAACTTCTCGCCCGCCTCCGCCTCGGCGACACGGGGGGCGAGTTCCTTTTCGGCGAGTTCCCTGGTGAGGCCGATGAGATCGGCTGCCTCCAGGGTGGGGAGCGTACGCGTCGCGGGCATGTGCACATCCTCGGGTGATACTGGATACGATACGAGAGTATCGTTTTTGGTACGCACGAGCCACAGTTCACAGTCACGCGTTCTCGATGTGACCCATTCGGCGGAGCCTGTCCGGAGGGACCCGTTCCGCGCCGCGGACGTGTGCTCGCAGGACCTGATCCAGCGCCGTGCCGACGGCACTTTTCCGTGCCGCGAACGCCGACGGTGCCGCGCGGGACGCCGCCCCGCGGTCCGCCCCCTCCGCGGTGGGAAGAGGGAGGAGGGGAGGACAAGTCAGGAGGAGACCGCGTGCACGACGAGCGAGGCGAGTTCGGCGTACGCCTCCGCGTCGCTCAGCCCCGTACGCGCCGTCACCTCACCTCGCTGGATGCCCTGCATCGTGGCGGCGACCATCTCGCCCACGAAGGCGGCGTGCACATCGCGGAACGCCCCGGCGGCCACACCTTCGGTGATCAACTGCCTGACCCGGTCGGCGGCATGGCGCGTGTTCGCCTCGTAGACCTCACGCGCGGGGGCGAAGTCCGCCATGTCGTCGAGGAAACGCTGAGACAGGGGCCTGAGCTGCTCGGAGACGGCCTTCAGATAGACCACGACACGGTCGGCGGGCGCGGAGGTGTCGGCGACCTGCTTCTCCACGGCGTCGGCCGCCGCCCGGAAGTAGCACTTGACCGCCTCCCGCACCAATTCCTGCTTGCTGCCGGCGAGTTGGTACAGGGTCGTCTTGGAGCAGCGCAGCCGCACTGCGAGGTCGTCCAGCGTGAAGGAGGCGAAGCCCTCCTCCGCGACCAGTGCCACCAACCGCCGGAGCAGGTCGGCCTGGCGGGCGGTGCGGCGGGCGCGTGGCATGACGACAGGATATCGGGCGATCTGCGGCTTCACGCGTCCGGTCCACCGCTTCCGCGTCCGGTGCCGCCCGGGCCGGGAGCGCTTCGTCCGGCCCGTGTGTGATGGCCGAAACAGAACGGCCGTTGAACAGCATGACGTAGCGCTGCGTACAACTTCTCGACCGAGGCCGCTGTCGGCCGACGAGGAGACCGCCCGATCGCCCCGGGCGAGCGCCAGTACGGAGTGAGGATCACATGCCACGGCTCGCGAGAGGTTCGACAGGCACCGCTTCCCCGGGAGCGGCGTGCCGGCCGGGCCGCGTCGTGGCCTCGGTGCTCCCGTCCGGCACGGCGAGATCCACCGGGCGGCGGGCCGCGGCAGCACCCGTGAGAGGCGCCGCCGCACACGGTCGGTGACCGATCACTCGAGACACCCGCCGTTCACCGGCGGATTCCCGCCGCGACAGCCGCAGCCGGGCGGGCGGCCACGTTCCGACGTCAGCCGCGCCCCGACGGCAGCCGCGCCCGAGCGCGTGACGCGGTCCGCGTCGGCGCTCACCACCTTCGGTGTCCGGTCCCTCGCTCGTCAGAGCCCCGGCACGCCGAACAACCCGGTATGCGAGCCCCGATGGGCCCTGCCCCCCCATGGGCCGGCCGCCGAAGAGCGGTCGCGTGCCGACGACGGAAAGGCAAGAAATGAACTACTGCTCCTTGTGCCGCAGGACTCTCAACGGGGTCGTGACGTGTCCAGGGTGCGGTGCGTACGACCCGCTGGCCGCGCAGGACGATCACCGGGAGCGCAGGGCGCTGGCAACGGCCGTGGAGGTCTTCGGCATTGGCGACGGCGACCATTCGCCCGCGTCCGCGCCCGATGACTCCACGGTGTCCACCACCGCCCTGTCCCCCGCGGCCGACCCGTCACACCCGTCCGACCCGTCCCAGCCGTCCCCGTACGCCCCGCACGCACCCGAGCCGGAGCCATCGGCGCCGGCGGCCCCCGGGCAGCTCGGAACACCGGGCGCCTCCCGGCCCGGGCACACGCCGCGGTGGAGCGGCGGGAGACGGCGCCGGGCCGCCGCCGCGGCGGCACTCGCGGTCGTCGGCAGCCTGGCGGGCGGTTCGTTCCTCATGGCGCAGGGCTCGCCCGGACCGTCGCAGGCGGCGTCCAAGCCGGACTCGGGCCCGCCCGCCGATCCTCGCACCCAGCCTGCCGAAGCCTCGTCCGCCGGCCCGGACCTCGCCGGGAGCAGGCCGTCCGCCAGGGGCAGCCGCCAGTCGAGAGGCACGGTGACCGGCACTCCTCGTGCGCCGGAGCCGCCACGGGAGACACGCTCCCCCGCAAGCCCCACGGCGGCAACGAGCCGGCCCCCGCTCTCCACCGGTGAACCGTCGCGGGAGACCCCAGGCCGGCGGCCCGGCCAGACCGCCTCGCCCTCCAGGACCTCCTCGTCCACAGCCCGTCCCAGTGCCGACGCTTCCCCCTCGGGCACTGCCACCCCGACGGCGAGCGGGTCACAGGTCCCCGTCCCGTCGGTCGTCCCGGAGGTCGCGGGTACGACGGGGGACGGGGACTGACGGGAACCGCGTCCGGCCTGCCGTCAGCGCGGCGGCCCGGTCGGCCCGGCAGCCTTGTCGTGTGCCGAGCCGACCGGGTCAGCCGTTGCAGGGAGCGGCGACGTCGAGGACCCAGGTGACGCCGAAGCGGTCGGTGAGCATGCCGTACAGCCGCGCTCACTGTGCCGCCTCCAGGGGGCGCACCACGGTCGAGCCCTCCGACAGCTTCTGCCACAGGGTGCTGATCTCGTCGGCGTCGTCGCCGCGCACGGTGACGAGGAACGGGTTCTCGCCCCGGGTCCAGGGCAGCGCGGAGGGCACGTCGTAGGCCATGACGTGGAAGCCGTTGTCCCCGACCACCTCGCCCCACATCACCCGGTCCGCCTCGTTCTCGTTCTGCACGTTGCCGGCGTCCTTGTATGGTGACGGCGACGGTGCGTCCGCCGAAGACGGACTGGTAGAAGCCCAGCGCCTGACGCGCGTCGCCCCGGAGGTTCAGCCGCCTCCGCTCGAGGCAGGCTGGGACCGGACGACGCTCAACGGCGCTCCAGAACGCCCCTTACGAAGGCCGCCTGCCCGACGTGCTGGAGGCCGTCCGCGATCACGCTCACCAGGCGGACGCCCAGGGTCACCGGAGGAGACCACGATTCGTCCACCACGCGGTCGAGGTCCTTGGCCCGGAGGCCCCTGACGAACGCCATCGTCTGTGTGTGCACCGCGTCGAAGTAGCCGAGGAGCGGTTCCGCGGAATCGACGCGGACCGCGCCAACCTGCTTGCTGGAGTGCCCGTATCCGGTCGCCCTGTCGGGGAAGGGCAGACCGAGTCGTCGTGCCCAGCCTCCGGAGAGCCACACCTGTTCCCGGCCGGCGGCCTCCGAGACGTGGTCGTCCTGGATCCTGGTGAGGTGCCACACCAGCCACGAGACGGAGTTGGCCCCGGAATCGACCCTGGCGTTCAGTTCGTCCGCCGACAGCCCCTCGACCGCGTCGTGCACCTCTTCGCGGATGCGCCCGAAGGCGTCTGACAGCACAGCTGCGGTGTCCATGGGGCGAGTCAACCGCGCGGCGCCGCGCGCACGGCACACGACACGCGGCGCATGCCGTGCCATGGGCGGGCCGACGGCACACTGCGGGCCGCTCCACCGGCCCTTCACCCAGTCCCCGCCCGCGCCGCGCCCCGGGAGGGGCAGCGCGGACGAGGTGCCCGGATCAGGTGGCCGCTACCGGATCTTGTAGCTGCAGCCCTTGGGGTTCTTTCCGCCGTCGTTGTCCGCCACCCGCTTGCCGTCGACCTTGATGACGCACGGCGCCTGCTGCAGGGTCCCGTCCTCCGCCTGGACCGATCCCGGGACGACGGACACCAGGTATCCCACCTTCCGTTCGGCGGCGGTGAGTTCGACGGTCTCCGTCTTCGTCCACGGCAGGGTCTGCTCATCGAAGCCACTGCCGGCTGCGTTGTACATGATCTGCGTCTTGCCCTTGCCGTCCACCTCCAGGGTCACCTCATGGGTCGCGTCATCCGCTTCGGCGGCGGTGGGCGACGAGCTGGAGGACGCCCCGGCCCCGCCGCCGGCGTCGCTCGCCTTCCCGTTCCCGGTCGTGTCGTCGCCGTCGCTTCCACAGCCCGTCAGCAGCACCGCCGCGACGAGCACAGCGACTCCGGCAACCGTCCTTCGCATGTTCCCCGTTCCCCGTTCCTCGTGATCTCGGTACCCGTTCCCCGTGGTACGGGGATCCGGCATCGGAAGATCCAATCATGCCCGACCGCGTGAAGGGCCCTGGCAGGCCGTGCAGAGTTCGCAGCGGCCGTCCTTCACGACGCTTCCCCAGCCGTGACACTCGTCGCAGTCACGGGCGAGGGTGATGTTCACGCGGTGGGCGGGGACGGGAGCGTTCGGGTGGGCTCCGTGGGTCATGCGGCCTTACTCCTCGGATAGAGGTCACGCATACAGAAACTATGACATTCTTCGCATAGTCATGCAATAGGCTGAATAGATCCCCACTCTCACACCTCGCGCCGGTGAGACGCGCACCGCGTCACAGAGGCCGAGGTGAGCCGGCCATGAGGTAGCTCACAACGGCACCCACCCTCGACCCGCAAAACGAACAAAGGGTTACGAACCACGGAAACGCTTTGCTCGGATATAGACCGATTGCATGCAGATTGCGGCGGCATTCAGAGGCTTCCCTCGTCGGCATGGGCTACTTAGGGTTGCCTTTCCTGGTGGTGCGGCCTCTGGTACACGTGTCAGTCCCCGCAAGCACCATCGGAAGAAGCCCCATGGACGAGAACCGCTCCCCCGCTTCCGGCCTCATACCCTTCACGATCGACCTCACCTTCGAGGAGGCCCGGCGTCGCGCCGAGGTGGTGACCGCCCTCGGCCCGGACTGGGACCCGGCGGCCGCCCTGGAGGGCGAGGACGCGGCATACGCGCTGCTCTACTCGGGCCTGGACGCCGACCAGCAGCGAACGTACGACATGCTCGTCGCCGCGGGCGTCCTGCCCGGAGGGGAGCCGGGCCGTGCGGCTTCCCATTGACCCGCAGGCCGACATCGCCCGCCGCGCCTGGGTGGACTGCCCCGGCTGTGACGACGCGCGCGGCTGCACCACCTGTGCCGACCGGCGCAACTGCGCCCAGCACTGGCGCTACCTGATCTCCAACAAGGGCACCGTGGTCCATCTGCAGTGCCCCAACTGCACCCACATGTGGTCCCTCGACACGAGGCGCCGGCCGGGCCGCCGCCCGGGCGCCGACCCCGCCTCCGGCACCTAGGGTCCGTCTTCAAAGATCGCTAGATGGTGGATCATGGTGGCGTGATACGCCGTCACGAACTCACCGACCAGGAGTGGGAGTTGCTCGCTCCACTCATACCGCGGGCCAAGACGGGACGACCGC
>NZ_JAAAXQ010000162.1 GCF_009916105.1 Streptomyces sp. GC420
GCCGCGTGCCCCCCGAGCCCTCCGCCGACTCCGCACCGTCCGAGGACGTCGTCCGCTACGAACGCCGCGGTCCCTCGGCCGTCGTGACGATGAACCGCCCGCGCTACCGCAACGCCCAGAACTCGGCGATGACCTACGCCCTCGACGACGCCTTCTACCGGGCCGCCGCCGACGACGAGGTCAAGGTGGTCGTGCTGGCCGGGGCGGGGGACCACTTCTCCGCAGGGCACGACATCGGCACCCCCGGACGCGACGTCGACCGGTCCTTCGACCGCAGGGCCGGACTGTGGTGGGACCACGTCGGCCGGCCCGGCGGCGAGAGCCGCTTCGCCCGCGAGCAGGAGGTCTACCTCGGCATGTGCCGGCGGTGGCGCGAGCTGCCCAAGCCGGTCATCGCCCAGGTGCAGGGCGCCTGCGTGGCGGGCGGACTGATGCTGGCCTGGATCTGCGACCTGATCATCGCCTCCGACGACGCCTTCTTCGCCGACCCGGTGGTCCGCATGGGCATCCCCGGAGTCGAGTACTTCGCCCACCCCTGGGTGATGGGCCCCCGCTTCGCCAAGGAGTTCCTCTTCCTCGGCGAACGCGTGGGCGCCGAGCGGGCGCTCGCCCTCGGCATGGTCAACCGGGTCGTCCCACGGGCGGAACTCGACAGCGAGGTCGCCTCCGTCGCCGAACGCATCGCGAAGATGCCGGCGTTGGGCCTGGCGCTCACCAAGAAGGCCGTCAACCAGGCCGAGGACCAGATGGGTCTGCAGACCGGCATGGACTCCGTGTTCGGCCTGCACCACTTCGCCCACGCACACAACGCGGAGACCGGAGCCGACTCGCTGGCCGGCCATGACGCCCGCTCCATGCGCGCCGCCCAACGCCGCCCCCGACAGATCTGACACACCTGACACACCTGACACACCGAGGAGTCACCGACGTGACTGGAATCTGCCACGACCGCGTGGTCGTCGTCACCGGGGCCGGCCAGGGCCTCGGCCGCGAGCACGCCCTCGCCCTGGCGGCCGAGGGCGCCCGCGTCGTCGTCAACGACCTCGGCGACGCGGCCGGATCCGTGGCCGAGGAGATCCGCGCCGCCGGAGGAACGGCAGTCGCCGACACGGGCGATGCCAGCGACTGGGCGTACGCCGAAGCACTCGTCGGCCGGGCCGTCGAGGAGTTCGGCACCCTGGACGCGCTGGTCAACAACGCGGGCATCAACCGGGACCGGATGCTGGTGTCGATGACCGAGGAGGAATGGGACCTGGTCCTGAAGGTCGACCTCAAGGGTCACTTCGCCCCGCTCCGGCACGCCGCCGCGTACTGGCGTGAGCGCAGCAAGCAGGGCGGCGCCGTCGCCGCCCGCGTCGTCAACACCACCTCGGGCGCGGGCCTGATGGGCAGCGTCGGCCAGGGCAACTACGGGGCCGCCAAGGCCGGTGTCGCGGCCCTCACCCAGATCGCCGCCGCCGAGCTGGCCCGCTACGGCGTCACCGTCAACGCCATCGCCCCCGCCGCCCGTACGCCGATGACCGAGGCGGTGTTCGCGGAGCGGATGCGTGCCCCGGAGACCGGCTTCGACGCCATGCACCCCGGCAATGTCTCCCCGCTCGTCGTCTGGCTCGCCTCGGCCGACTCCGCCGACGTGACCGGCCGGGTCTTCGAGGCGGAGGGCGGCGTGATCGCCGTCGCCGACGGCTGGCAGCACGGCTCCCGGGCCGAACGCGACCACCGCTGGCCGCCGTCCGCGGTCGGCCCAGCCGTGCGCGAACTGATCGCCAGGTCCCCCGTACCCGCGCCGGTCTACGGCGCCTGAACCGCCCGGACCCCCGCGTGGCGTCCGTCTGGGAGAGTGAGATCCGGTGAGACCCGGCGACGAACAGGCCGAACTCCGGGCCGCGGTGCGCTCCTTGCTGGCCCGGCACGAGGGCGCCGCCGCCTGGCGGCCGCTGGTGGAACAGATCGGCGCGGCGGGCCTCGCCGTACCCGAGGAGTACGGCGGCGCGGGCCGCGGCGCGCTCGAGACCCATGTGGTGATGGAGGAGCTGGGACGGGTGCTCAGCCCGGTCCCGTACCTCGGCTCCGCCGTACTCACCGTTCGGGCGCTGCTGGCCTCCGGGGACCGGGCGGCGTGCGCCGACCTCCTCCCGGCACTGGCCGCCGGCACCTCCGTGGGAGCGCTGGCCTGGGCCGAGGACGGCTCCGGCGATCCCGCGCGGATCCGTACGGAGGCGGAGTCCGGCGGCGGCCCGCGGCTGACCGGCGTCAAGGAGCATGTCCTGGGCGGGCAGGACGCCGACGTCCTGCTGGTCGTGGCACGCTCCGCCGCCGGCCCTTCGCTCTTCGCGGTGCCCGTGGACGGGCCGGGAGTCACCGTCGAGCCGCTGGAGACCATGGACGCCACCCGGCCGCAGGCGCGGGTACGGCTGGCCGGCGCCCGGGCCCGGCCGGTGGGGGCCGGGGGCGACGGTGGCCGGGTGCTGGCCCGCGCCCTGGACGAGGCCGTCGTCGCGCTCGCCGCCGAGCAGGTCGGCGGCGCGGCCCGCGCCCTGGAGCGCACCGTCGAACACGTCGGGAACAGGGTGCAGTTCGGGCGGCCCATCGGCTCCTTCCAGGCAGTCAAGCACCGGCTCGCGGACGGGTACGTCATGGTCGAGTCGGCCCGGTCACTGGCCCTCGCGGCGGCCACGGCCTCCGCCGAGGACTCGCCACGGCTGCCGCTGCTCGCGGCCGCGGCCGGATCCGCCTGCGCCGAGGCGTTCTCCGCCGTGGCAGGCGAGATGATCCAGCTGCACGGCGGCATCGGATTCACCTGGGAGCACGACGCCCACCGCTACTTCAAGCGCGCGCACGGCTCCGGCCTGCTGCTGGGTACCCCCTCCCGGCACCGTGGCCGGCTGGCCGCCGCCCTGGACCTCGTACCCGGCCCCTCCCGGGCCGCGGTCGCGCGACCTTGACCCCGACCCCGACCCACAGGAGCCGTTCATGAGCGCGACCGGGAACCGGGCCGCACGGGAGTTCCGGGCCGAGATCAGGGAGTGGCTGCGAGCCGGCCTCACCGGCGAGTACGCCGCGCTGCGCGGACGCGGCGGCCCCGGCCGCGAACACGAGGCGTATCCCGAACGCCTCGCCTGGGAACGGCACATGGCCGCCGCGGGCTGGACCTGCATCGGCTGGCCCGAGGAGTACGGAGGCCGCGGGGCCACCCTGGAGCAGCAGGTCGCCTTCCACGAGGAGTACGCGCTCGCCGACGCACCCGCCCGCGTCAACCACATCGGCGAGCAGCTCCTCGGCCCGACCCTCATCGCCTTCGGCACCCCGGAGCAGCACGAGCGCTTCCTGCCGCCGATCGTGGCCGTCGAGGAACTGTGGTGCCAGGGCTACTCGGAGCCGGACGCCGGCTCCGACCTCTCAGGGGTCCGCACCCGCGCCGCACTCGACGGCGGAGAATGGGTGGTGAACGGCCAGAAGGTGTGGACCTCGCTCGCCCACGAGGCCGACTGGTGCTTCGTCGTCGCGCGCACGGAGCCGGGTTCTGTCCGCCACGCGGGCCTGTCCTACCTGCTGGTCCCGATGCACCAGCCGGGCGTCGAGGTCCGGCCGATCGTCCAGCTCACCGGGACCAGCGAGTTCAACGAGGTCTTCTTCGACGGCGCCCGCACCGCCGCCGGCCACGTCGTCGGCGCACCGGGGGACGGCTGGAGGATCGCCATGGCCACCCTGGGTTTCGAACGCGGTGTGTCCACCCTCGGCCAGCAGGTCGGCTTCCGCCGCGAACTGGACGCGCTCATGGCCCTCGCGCGGAGCAACGGGGCGATCGGCGACCCGCTGATCCGCGACCGGCTGGTCCGGGCGTGGATCGGCCTGGAGGCCATGCGGGCGACCGCCCTGCGCACCATGGACGGCGTGGCGGCGGGCGCCCCCGGGCCCGAGGCGTCCATCGGCAAGATCTTCTGGGCGACCTGGCACCGCGCGCTGGGCGAGCTGGCCATGGACGTCCGCGGCGCCGCCTCGACGCTCACCGGCCCGGGCCACGACCTCGACGACTGGCAGAGGCTCTATCTCTTCTCCCGTTCCGACACCATCTACGCGGGCTCCAACGAGATCCAGCGCAACATCATCGCCGAACGCGTCCTCGGCCTGCCCCGGGAGCCGCGCCCCTGAGTGCCGCGCCGCCGGGCCCGGCTCAGAGGCGGTGGCGCACCCAGACGTTCGGCTCGGTGTAGACGGCGTGTCCGTGCGTGACGGAGCAGTGCACCGGTACCAGGGCACCGGGAACCGTCACCGGCCCGTCGGAGTCGAAGGGCAGCCCCGTCCAGGCGCGCCACTGATCCAGTGATCCGGAGACCGTGCGGGACGCCGGCGCCACCGCCCCGATGACGGCTCCGGCACGGATGTGGACCCGGATCCAGGGATCGTGGGGCAGACCGTCGGCCTCCCGGCTGCGGAAGGCGTACTCGGACATCGGTGTGTCGGGTTCCAGGTGCTTGGCGCTCGGCCTGAGGGGCGCCACCAGCTCCTTGAAGCCGCGGACGCGGGCCTGTTCGCGCAGGGCCCGCACCAGCCGGCCGGACAGTCCGCGCCGCTGCACTCCCGGCGCGACCGCGGTCTCGACGGCGCTCATCGTGTCGGCCTTCCGGCCGCCCAGCGCGTCCGAGAACGCCCACACCAGCACATGGTCCCAGCCGGTGGGGGGCAGTTCCCGCCGCCCGTCGACATCCAGCGCGAACGGCACGCTGAGAGCCCGCGCGACGACCTCGCCCCGGGAGTCGGTGACGACGAGGACGTACTCGGGCAGTTCGGCGACGATCCGCTCGTCGTCGGCCGTCCCGAGCGGTTCGTTGCGCATGAACTCCGGCCAGGTGTTCGGCATTCGCCACAACGGGTCACGCAGCCCGGGGCGCTCCGCGAGGGTGGTGATCGTGAGGTCGTCGTCCATTCCGGCAGGCTAACCGCGTGGTCCCCGTACGAGGCGGCACCTCGTTTCCAGCGTGTCAGGCGCGGTTCGCCACACTTTGCGCGCGGTGCGTGCCGTGCGCGCGGTGCGTGGTTCCGTCACGGCGTCCGGGTGAAGACCGGGGGAGCTGTTGGAGCGGGCGGCCGACGGCCGCCCGCCAAGGAACCCGATCAGTCACACACCGCGGAGCGCGCCGCCAGGTAGCGCCCGGGCTGCTCCCCGCCCCCGTGCACGGCCAGGTCGGCGCCGTTGACGTACGAGGCGAGCGGCCCGGCCAGATACAGGCAGGCGTCGGCCACGTCCGACGGGACGGCCATGCGGCCCATGGGAATGACGCCGGCGACGGCCGCGCTGCCGTCCGGCCCGTAGACGGTTTCCGCCGCCTCGGTGCGGACCGGGCCGGTGGTGATGTGGTTGACCCGGACCGCGGGCGCCCACTCCAGTGCCAGCGCCCTGGTGAGAGCGAGCAGCCCGGCCTTGGCGGCGGTGTAGGCGGCGGTGCCCGGCTGGGGGGCGTGGGCGGAGACGCTGCCGATGTTCACGATCGAACCGCCCTCCGCCTGACGGGCCATCACCGCATTGGCGGCCTGCGCCGCGTAGAACGGTGCCAGCAGGTTCAGTTGAACGATCTTCTCCACGAACCGCGGCGACACCGTGGCCGCGTCGGCGTCGGGCGAGCCGCCCGCGTTGTTCACCAGGACGTCCAGGCGGCCGAAGTGCCGGACCGCCGCCTCGACCACGCCCGCCGCAGCCGAGGGGTCACGGATGTCGGCGGCGGCGAAGACGGCCGTGCGGCCGCCCGCGGCCGGAAACGTCTCCGGTGCGTTCCGCCCGCATACCAGCACCTCGGCCCCGGAGCGCAGGAACGCCTCGGCGATCGCGAAGCCGATGCCCTTGGTGCCGCCGGTGACGACAACGGCCCGGCCGGTGAGGTCCAACGGGTTGCCGGGCATCCCTTTCTGCCTCCTCCTGCCGCGCGGGGGGAACGGGGTCGGACGGTCCCCGCGTCAGCCGAGGCGCTCCACGACGGTCACGTTGGCCTGTCCGCCGCCCTCGCACATGGTCAGCAGCCCGTAGCGGCCTCGGCGCCGTTCGAGTTCGCCGAGCAGGGAGGTCATCAGCCGGGCGCCGGTGGCACCGAGCGGGTGGCCGAGCGCGATCGCGCCACCGTTGACGTTCACCCGTTCCTGATCGGCGCCCGTCTCGGCGGCCCAGGCGAGCACCACGGAGGCGAAGGCCTCGTTGATCTCGATCAGGTCGATGTCGTCGAGGGTGAGGCCGGTCCGACGCAGCGCGTGCCGGGTGGCGGGGATGGGCGCCGTGAGCATCCACACCGGGTCGGCGGCGCGCACCGACAAGTGATGGACACGGGCCCTGGGCGTGAGTTTGTGCTCGCGCAGACCGTGCTCGCTGACGAGGAGCAGGGCGGCGCTCGCGTCGGCGATCTGGCTGGCCAAGGCGGCGGTCAGCCGGCCGCCCTCCATCAGAGCCGGCAGCGAGCGGATCTTGTCCCAGTCGGGGATCCGGGGGCACTCGTCGTGCTCCAGCCCGAGGCAGGGGGTGATCTCCGCGTCGAACAGCCCCTGCTCGCGGGCGCGCAGGGCGCGCTCGTGGGAGCGGACCGCGTAGGCCTCCATCGCCTCGCGCTCCAGCGACCACTTCTCGGCGATCATCTCGGCCGCCCGGAACTGGGAGACCGCCTGGTCGCCGTAGCGCTTGCGCCAGCCGGCCGAGCCGGAGAACGGGCCGTCGAAGCCGTACGCCCGGCCGGCCGCCATGGCGGCCGAGATGGGGATGGCGCTCATGCTCTGCACGCCCCCCGCGACGACCACGTCGGCGGTGCCGCTCATCACGGCCTGCGCTGCGAAGTGGATCGCCTGCTGCGAGGAGCCGCACTGCCGGTCCACGGTGACGCCGGGGACGTGGTCGGGCAGGCCCGCCGCCAGCCAGGCGGTCCGCGCGATGTCGCCGGCCTGCGGGCCGATGGCGTCCACGCAGCCGAGGATCACGTCCTCCACGGCGCCCGGGTCGATGCCCGTACGCTCCATCAGCGCGGTCAGGGAGGCGGCTCCCAGATCGGCGGGATGCACGCCGGCCAGCGTGCCACCGCGGCGGCCGACGGGTGTGCGTACCGCGTCGACGACATAGGCCTCGCTCATGGGTCCTCCGCTCCGGCGTGTCCATCGGGGCACCGAACTCCCACGCGACGCTACCAAGCGCTTGCTTGAGGTGCCAGACATGCGACGGCCCTTCACCGATCGGTGTCAGGGCCGCCCCGCAGTATGGCCCCCGCCCAGGCGGCGCGCCTCCCACGGCTGTGCCCCAGGACGCGCGCACGGACGGCGATTTCCGCGTCCGGCCCCGCACCCGACACGGCTCACACCCGGCGGATCGAGCTGCCCCGTCCTCCCGGATGCCCTCCTGTCCGGGCTCTGTCCGTGTCGCGCCGGCCCCTGCCGGCAACCAACCAGCCAGCCGGTGCCACATACCGCGTGGCACCGGCTGGTGGATCCAATCTCTCTGCCGGGGGTGCCCATCGCGGCACCGAGGCGGACGCCGACCGCCCTACGCACGAGGAAGACCGGCGGCCGGACCCGAGACCGCGCCCCCCGGAGAGGGATGGGCTGCCCACCGGTTGGATACCTTAAGTGACGCAGGTAACGGCATATGCCGCAAGGGGTGTGATGGGCAGTCACCCTATCGGCGGGGCGCATGCCAGGGGCGCGACCCGGACCCGCTGACGTCACCCGAGCCCCCTCGGTGCGCGGTTCACGCTCCGCGCATGGCACCCCTGGGTGCTCGTCAGGCCCGCAGAAACGTGACGCTCAGTCAACAGACTATTCGCGCCGGGTGTGTTGGAAAGCGCCGTATGCGTCCCAGGGGGTGTGCGACGCCTACGCGCTCCGCCACCCGAGTGATATCAGGCTGCTTATCTTGCCAGCGCCCTCACTCATCTGGGTCACTGGAGTCAATCCGGTGGGCAGCCCATCCCAGCCGGGCAGTGCGGCATCGAAGATGCCCGCCGGCCTGTCCTGATGCGCTCGCCAGCACCGATCCGGTTGCAGCGCGGCCCACGCAGAGCGACACGACAGGTCCCGGACGGCGTACGGAAGCCGTCGCCCCGTCGACCGCGGTCGTCGATTCGCCCCGAACCGCGCAACCCGCTCGCCATGTGCTGTCGGCCGGCCCTCGCCGACACCCGGAATCCCCCTCCCCGGACGTCGGCCGCGCCGCCCCCGGCGAGACCGGACCCGGCCCGGCAGCCCCGGGGGAACCGGCGACCGACGGGGTCTCGTAGGTCTCGAACCATCAACCCAGTCCAGGAGGAACACCCATGTCCACACCTCTGCTTCCCGGCCTGCTTCCGGGCCTCGGCAGCCCCACTCTGTTCGCGGTGGTCCCCGGCTTCGGCCCGACCGCGGGCGGCAACCAGGTCCTGCTCATCGGGGCCAATCTCTCCGGCGCGACGTCCGTCACGTTCGGCGGGACTCCCGCGACCATCCTCTCCCAGGACCCTCTCGGGATCTTCCTCACGGTCAGGGCCCCGGCGCACGCCGCGGGCAACGTGGCCGTCGTCGTCACCACCCCGGCGGGGGCGAGCGGACCGGCCAACTACACCTACATCGGGCCGCCGGCTCCCCAGCCGCCGACCGTCCTCGCGCTGTCACCGCAGAGCGGACCCACCACCGGAGGAACCCCGTTCGCGATCGTGGGGACCAACCTCACGGGCGCGACGGTCACCTTCGACGGTGTCGCCGCGACGAACGTGAACGTCCTGGCGGGCGTCATCCTCACCGGAGTCACCCCGCCGCACGCCGCGGGCAACGTCCCCGTCGTGGTGACCACCCCGGCGGGCAGCGCGACCGTCCCCGGCGGCTTCACCTACCTCGCTCCGACGCCGCCGACCGCGACCTCCATCACCCCGACGAGCGGCCCCGTCGCGGGCGGTACGCCGTTCGCCATCGTGGGCAGCAACCTCACCGGGGCGAGTGTCACGGTCGGCGGCGTGGCCGCGACCGGGGTCCTCGTCGACGCGACCGGCACGGTGCTGTTCGGCATCACGCCGGCCGGAGCGGCGGGCAACGCCGCGGTCGTGGTGACCACCCCGGCGGGCAGCGCGAACGTCGCGGGCGGCTTCACCTACGTGTGACCGTGAGCGCGTGAGAGGGGACCGGCCGGTGGCCACTGGCCGGTCCCCTCGCGCCGTCGTGCGGCGGTCCCGCCCCGTCCCCCGGGAACGGGCATCAGTGCTGAAGCGATGCCTTCAGGACGACGAGGACCAGCCCGAGGAGCAGATTCACCGCCCCGGACACCACGACGAGCCCACGCGGTGCGCCGGAACGGACGGCGGCGGCACTGGCCCACCCGACCTGACCGGCCACCGCGACCGCGAGCGCCAGCCACTCCGTGCCGTCCAGCCCCAGTCCGAGCAGCGGGCTGACCGCCACGGCGACGCACGGAGGGACGGCCGCCTGCACGATCGGCCACTCCGAGGCACCGACCCGGCGGACCTGCGCCCACCCGACGGGTTCGTGCACCAGCCAGACACCGAAGAGGCGGGAGTGGACGTGCGCGGCCCAGAAGACTACGCCGGTGGAGAGCAGCAGCAGGATGAGTTCGATCTTCGGGTAGGACCCGAGGGTTCCCGCACCCATCACCACGGAGGCGGCGAGGAACGATCCGTACACCGCCCCGGTGTAGTCGACCCGGCCGGGCGCGGCCGGTGGCGGTGAGGAGGGTGTCCGGGCGCCGGCATTGCCTGTCACCCCTCCAATGTCACCGAGCGGGCCGCCTTCCGCATGGTCACGGTCCCCGACCGGGTGGCGGCACGGGGCCGGCGCACCGGAGCGGCCGCCACGCCCCGCGGCCCGCGGCGGCCACGGCCACCGCTCGGCAGTGACCGGGCCCGGGCGTGCCTGCCGGTGATCCGCGCCTTCCTCCCGGCCGTCCGGGTACGGCACCAGGCCGACACCGACACCGACGCAATTGCCGACGCCGACGCCGACGCCGGCAGCGGCGGCCGGCATCCCGCCAGGACCGAGCCGGGCGAGCGCCGTTTCACGGGCGGTGAGCAGGCCGGACGCCGGGAGCCGTAGCCGGCCGGGGCCCGTCAGGCGTCGATGATGACGGGGATGATGAGCGGCTTGCGGCGGTAGGTGCGAAACGCCCAGTTGGCCACGGCCCGCGCGATGAGCTGCTCCAGCTGGTGCGCGTCGCCCACTCCCTCCTGCGCGGCGTTGGCCAGTGTCTTCTCGATGACCGGGACGACCGGCTCGAAGGTGGTGTCGTCGTGGACGAACCCGCGTGCCAGGAAGTCGGGGGCCTCCGCGAGCGCGCCGGTGTCGGCGTCGACGATGGCCACCACGGTGACCACGCCTTCCTCGGCGAGCGTGAGGCGGTCCTTGAGGGAGGCCTCGGTGGCGCCGCCGACCTCCATGCCGTCCACGTAGACGTTGCCCGCCGGCACCTTGCCGGTGATGGAGGCACGGCCGTCGACGAGGTCGACGACGACACCGTCCTCGGCGACGACGACGCGGTCCGGGTCGACACCCGTACGGACGGCCAGGTCCGCGTTGGCCCGCAGATGACGGAACTCGCCGTGCACGGGCATGACGTTGCGGGGCTTGACGATGTTGTAGCAGTAGACGAGTTCGCCGGCGCTGGCATGCCCGGACACATGCACCTTGGCGTTGCCCTTGTGCACGACGTGGGCACCCCACCGGGTCAGCCCGTTGATCACCCGGTAGATGGCGTTCTCGTTGCCGGGGATGAGCGAGCTGGCGAGCAGGACGGTGTCACCCTTGCCGATGCGGATCATGTGGTCGCGGTTGGCCATGCGGGAGAGCGCGGCCATCGGTTCGCCCTGGGAGCCGGTGCACACCAGGGTGATCTGGTGGTCGGGGAGCTTTTCCAGCTCCTTGGTGCTCACGACCAGGCCCGACGGCACCTTCAGATAGCCCAGTTCGCGGGCGATGCCCATGTTGCGGACCATGGAGCGCCCGACGAAGGCGACCTTGCGGCCGTACTGGTGCGCGGCGTCCAGCACCTGCTGGATGCGGTGGACGTGGCTGGCGAAGCTGGAGACGATGACGCGCCGCGGCGCGGTGCGCATGACCTGCTCGATGGCGGGGTTCAACTCGCGTTCCGAGGTGGTGAAGCCGGGCACCTCGGCGTTGGTGGAGTCGGTGAGGAACAGGTCCACGCCCTCCTCGCCGAGCCGGGCGAAGGCACGCAGGTCGGTGATGCGGTCGTCAAGGGGGAACTGGTCCATCTTGAAGTCGCCGGTGTGCAGCACCAGCCCCGCCGCGGTACGGATCGCGACCGCGAGCCCGTCCGGGATGGAGTGGTTGACCGCGACGAACTCGCACTCGAAGGGACCGAAGCCGCGCCGGTCGCCCTCGCGTACCCGCACACCGCGGAGTTTGATGCCGTGCTCCTTGAGCTTGGCCTCCAGGAACGCGAGCGTGAGCTTCGAACCGACGACGGGGATGTCCCTCCGCTCCCGCAGCAGATAGGGGACACCGCCGATGTGGTCCTCGTGGCCGTGGGTGAGCACTACGGCCACGATGTCGTCCAGGCGGTCCCGGATCGACGTGAAGTCGGGGAGGATCACGTCCACCCCGGGCTGGTTCTCCTCGGGGAAGAGCACACCGCAGTCGACGATCAGCAGCTTGCCCGCGTGCTCGAAAACGGTCATGTTACGGCCGATTTCGCCCAGACCGCCCAGGGCGACGACCCTCAGCCCTCCGTCGGGCAGCGGCGGGGCGGATTTCAGTTCGGGATGCGGATGACTCATACGCCGACGCTACCGGAGGGTTGACCGCGGTGATCCCCCGGCCGCCCCGTGGGCCGGGCCACCGTGCGGGCGGAGCCGGCCGGCAGGCGGGGCGTACCGCGCCGCGGCGGTTTCGGACGGGACGGTCCTCGGTGCGTCACGCACCGGGGACGGTGGGGGAGCCGGGCGCACCGGTGCGCCCGGCACGTGACGGGAGGGGACGTGAAGGGAGGGGACGGGACGGGACCACCGGGCCGTGAGGGCCGTGGGCCCGCGCACGTCCGCCGCTCCTCGGTCCATCATGCCTCCGCGCCCACGCGTGTGCGCAGGTTGTGGAACTGGCGGGCCTGCATGATGAAGTGCGAGGGCTCACCGAGCAGTAGGTTGAAGGGCTTCGTGAGCCGTCGCGGGCGGCTCCGGCCCCGGGTGCGGACCACCAGGCGCGTGCCCCCGTCCGGGACCGGCCTCAGATGGAAGCCCCAGACGCCGTCCATGTAGGCCTGCGGCCACGGGCGGTCCGGGACGTCGAAGGAGTGGCCGGAGGGCAGCCCCAGGTCCGACCGCAGGACGAGGGTCCGGTCCGGCTCCAGCACGGCCACGGTGAACCAGACCCGGCCCATGCGGTCCGCGACCAGACGCTGCCCCACCTTCAGGCTCTGCCACTCGGGCACGAGGTGGTCCGCGCTCGGCTTCCCGTAGTGGTCCAGGAGGTCCCAGCTGTACCAGCCGGCGCGGTCGCCGCCCATCTGGACCAGCCACGCCCAGACGGCCTCGGGAGGAGCCGGGAGGGTCGTGGCCATCGTCGACGAGCTGTCGCAGTCGGGGACGAGTTCGTCGCCGGGCCAGGCACCCTCGATCTCGTCCTCGGTCGCGCCCCAGGTCAGCAGCCGGGGCCGGAGCCACATGGCGTAGAACGCCGAAGCGGTGGAGGCCGCCGCGAGAGGGAGCAACCGTGCTCCCGGTCGGTGTCCGCTCATGCTTCTCAGCGTCGCACCGCCGCGCCCGCCCCGCCACGTGGTGCGGCGGCCAGTTCCTCCGGCAGACCCCGGTCCCCGCCCCAGAATGCCCGGGTCCCGGCCCGGTGCTCTCCCCGGGCCGTGATCCCCGGAGACCCCCGTCAGGACCGGCGCCGGCGCGAACGGAGTGAGCGGCCTGCGGGAGAGGCACACTGGGAGAACAGCGGCCTCAGAATCGGAGGGCGGCCATGAGCATGCTTTCCCCCACCCGGATCGCCGCCTGCCTGTCGGCGGAGCACCGTGCACGTCTGATGGGGCCGGCTCGGGAGGTGAACTTCCCGGAAGGCGCGCGGCTGTTCACCGAGGGCACCCGCGCGGACCGGTTCTGGATCGTCCGGTCCGGCACGGTCACGCTCCTCATCCAGGAGCCCGGCGGGCGGCTGGTCGCGATAGACAGCCTGGGTCCCGGCGAACTGGTCGGCTGGTCCTGGCTGTTCCCGCCGTACCTGTGGCAGCTCGGCGCGGAGGCGATGACACCGGTACGCACGCATGAGTTCGATGCCGCGGCCGTGCGGATGATGATGGACGCCGACTGCGCCTTCGGAACGTCGGTCAACCACTGGGTGGGGCGTGTCATCGCCCAGCGGCTGGTCGACACCAGGAACCGGCTGCTGGACGTGTACGCCCCCCGGGGCAGCGGTCACCTGCTCTGACGCCCGGGGCCGCCGGCCGCTCCGAAGACCGCGAGGGTGCGCGGGCGGGCCTCTGTGCCCGCCCGTGTGTCAGGCCTCCTCGGGCAGGGCCTCACCGCAGCGGCCGCAGAACCGCGCGTCGCTCTCCGTGGCCAGCCGCCCGCAGCCGGGGCAGACCCGGTTGAGCATGCACGGCGCCTCGCCCCCCTCGGCACCCGGACCGCGGACGGTGAGGCCGGGGCGGCGGCGGTGAGCGGTCAGATACACCAGGCCCTCGGCACCCGCCGACAGGGCCCGGCGGGTGCCGTGCGGCAGCCACACCACGCAGCCCGGCCCGAGTTCCTGAATGCCGTTGTCCGTCTCGAGCCGGCCGTCCCCGCCCGTCACGTACAGCAGTACGTCCAGATCGCGTTCCACGGAGGCGCCGACCGCGGCGCCGGCCGGCAGTCGGACCAGGTTCGCGTCGAGCTGCCGGCCCTCCTGGCCGAGCCGCCACACCGCCCCGCCCCGGTCCGCGGGCAGCTCGCGGAGCAGTTCGGCCGTCCTCGCCAGCACCTGGGGCGCCTTGCCCTGTGCCACGTCGTCGTGTTCCACACTCGACCTCCGGTTGCGCGGGCACCGCAGGCGGCGGGGCCCACCACATTGTCCCCCCCACCACCCCGGGCGACCACGCCTCCTCCGCGCCGCACCCGGGGCCGGGCACGGTGGAACGGGCCCGTGGCTCTCGGGCATTGGTGAGAACCTGCCGGTGTGGTCACGTCGACGGAAGGCAGGCAGGGGAATGAAGTGGAAGGTGCACGGCGAGCGGCGGGTCCATGAGAGCGCGTGGCTGGACGTGTCGCTGCTCGACGTCGAGCAGCCCGACGGCAACCGCTACGAGCACCACGCGGTGCGCCTGGCGGACGTCGCGGCGACCGCCCTGGTGGACGACCACCGGCGTGTGCTCCTTCTGTGGCGGCACCGCCTGGTCACGGACACCTGGGGATGGGAACTGCCGATGGGCGTCGTGGAGGCGGGCGAGACCCCCGAGCAGACGGCGGCCAGGGAGACGGTGGAGGAGACCGGGTGGCGCCCCGGGGAGCTGACGCCGCTGATCTACGCCCAGCCGGCCGGCGGCATCATGGACGCCGCACACCACGTCTTCAGGGCCCGGCCGAGTGCGTACGTCGGTCCACCGGTGGAGGAGAACGAAGCCGACCGGACGGAGTGGGTGCCGCTGACGGAGATCAGAGGAATGATCGCGCGCAGGGAGATTGTCAGCAGTGCGACCCTCGTGGGGCTGCTCCACCTGCTGCTCGACGACGCCCGCTGAGGGCCCGGCGCTCGGCAGGCGGTTACGGGACGGGGCCCGGTGGTGCCGGACGCGGCACGGGCACGCCCACGGGGCGGTCGGCGTGCGGCAGCGGGTCCCGCTCTCGGAAGACGCCTCCGCCTCCGCCTCCGCCTCCGCCGCGGCCGTGGCCCGCGGCTCGTGGGGAGGCCCGGCGCGGGCCTTCCCCAGGCGACGGTGTCGGCCACGCGGCCGACCCAGGCGAAGACGGCCCTCGCGGCAGCCGGCAGTTCACCCTGCCGCGCGGTGCCCCGCGGCAGCGCGCGCTCAGGGCTGTGTCCGGCGCAGGCGTGCAAGGAAGGCGGAGACAGCGGTCAGCGGCGGTGGCTGTATCCCGCCCACAGTGGGCCGCCGGCCCGCTCCAGGACCTCGTCGACCGCGGCCGCGAAGCGGTCCGGTCCGTCGGCCGTGCCGGAGATCGCGGCGGTCGCGCCCGCCGTCAGCCGACCGTGCAGCCCGGGATCGGCCGCCGCGAGCCGTCGTGACAGCCACTTGCCGCCGCCCAGCCAGTGCCCGCCCGTCAGCAGTGCCAGTTCCGAGGCGCGTTGCAGCAGGTGAGTCACCAGGTACACCCGCTCCTGGCGGTCCGGGCAGCTCCGCAGGTCGTCGAGCATGTCGGTGAGCGCGTACCGCCGGTGGTCCAGCTCCTCCGCCGGCACGGCGGGCGGCCCGGCGGCAAGCCGCTCCCGGGACTCGGCCCGCAGTGCCGCCCCGAGACCGTCGGCGTCGGCCAGCAGCACGCCCTCCGCGCACATGGCCAGCAGCGGGGAGAGGCGGTTCGCCGTCTCGCGGTCGGCGAAGGCGTGCCATACGGCCTCGGTGTGCACGAACAGTTCGACCGGCCAGTCTCTGTGTATGAGGTTCTCCCGGTACGGGGCGGGCGGTCCGGGCAGCAGCACCACGATGTCCAGATCGGACGTGGGGGTGCGGCGATCGGTCAGCACACTGCCGGCCAGAAACGCGGCCCTCGCCTGAGGGAAGCGGTCCCGCACCAGCTCCCGGGCGGTCTCTACGGGGTCCATCGCCTCAGTGTGGCGCCGCCACGTGGCGCCGTGCACCGGAATTCGGGACCCGCCGTCGGCAGCTGGGCACCGGGCCCGTGCGGCACTGCCTCCGGCAGATGCAGCGGTGGCTTCCGGCCGGACTTCCCGCACGGTGACGAGCCGCCCCTCCGACCCGGCGCGCGGACGATGCCCGTCCGACCGGTCGGGTGGCCACGCGCCGGTATCCTGCACCGCGTGATCGACTCGTACGAGAGTCTTGACGACGCCGGGGTCGCGGCATCCGCGGCACGGGCCGGCGCGGACGTGGTGCGCGGCATGTACGGCCAGAGGCTCACCCGTATCGACAAGGGAGCCGGGGACTTCGCCACCGCCGCCGACGTGGAGGCCGAGCGGACGATCCTGGGCGTCATCCGTGCCGCCCGGCCCGATGACGCGGTGCTGGGAGAGGAGGGCGGGCGGCGGGGCCCGGCGGACGCGGCGCGTCAGTGGCTGGTGGATCCCTTGTGCGGCACGCTGAACTGCGCCGTCGGCAGCATGATGGTGGCCGTCAACGTGGCGCTGCGCGACGGGGCGGCGGCGGTGGCCGACCCGTTCGGCGGCGAAGTCTTCTTCACCGACGGTGAGACCGCCTGGGTGCGGCATGACGGGGTCGATACGCGGTCGGTGCCCACGTCCGCCACCCGGCTGGTGGACGTCAACCTTGATCCGCCGTTCCCGAGCGCGCCCGGATTCCGGGCCGTGGACCTGCTCGCCCACCCCGGGTTCGTCGAGCGGTTCCGGCCACGCGTCGTGTCCACGACGCTGGCCCTGGTCTGGGTGGCGGCAGGCAGGCGCGCCGCGTACGTAACCGATGGCGGCGACCTGTCCGGGAGCGTGCATTTCGCCGCCGGCATCGCTCTGTGCCGGGCCGCCGGCTGTGTCGTCACCGGAATCGACGGCGCCGCGATCGGGCCGGCCGGCCGCGGCCTCGTGGTGGCCGCCGACGCCGAGACCCACGGGCTTCTGATGTCGATGATCCGCGACATGGACCAGTGCCGTGACCGCGTGGGTCCCGCCGGGCCGGGTGCTACCGGCGGCATGATCGACGGCGACGGCGACGGCGACGGCGCGGCGCACCGAGCCGAGTCCGGAGAGATCAGGGCGTGAGGGGGCGGGCCACGAGG
>NZ_JAAAXQ010000163.1 GCF_009916105.1 Streptomyces sp. GC420
GACGTGGGGGTGGGTCCGGGCGGAGCGCCAGGACCGGCGCTCACGGGAGCTGCGCGACCTCCTGCGCGGGTCTCGCGCCGGAGTGCCCGGGCGGGTCAGGGGCCCGGGCACCCGCGAGCGGCATCGAGACGGCCTCGTGGGTCAGGTGCCCGCGAGCGGCATCGAGACGGCGACCAGGCGGCCGTTCGCCGCCGCCTTGTCCAGGGCCTCGCGCAGCTGGTCCTCGCGGGGCTGCTGGGTGTCGGACCCCACGGGGACGGCGTACACCAGCACCCTGTTGGACCGGTTGACCGCCGACCGCCACTCGTCGGTCACCTGCATCGGCTCGTGCGCCTGCCACCACGCCACCGGCTGACCGCCCGCGCCGGGCTGGAGCACCGCGTGCAGCTTGCCCATCGCCACCAGTACCGACCAGCCGGGCAGCGGCGGCGGCGCCGTGTTGACGTCGGCGACGGGCCGGAAGCCGCGCTCCAGCAGCAGCGTCAGGAACTCGTCACCGGCGCTCCCGTCGGATCCGGGCCGGCTGATCGCCGTCTGGGGCTCCAGGACCAGGGACGGGTGGATCTCGCCGCCGACCAGCACCAGCCCGCTCGTGACGCCGAGCACCGCCCACTCGGACGTGGGGTCGACGCCGGTCTGCGCCGGAACGGCGGGCGTGCTCCGCAGGCCCGGCGTTCCCGCTTCGGCGCCCGTCCCGGTTCCCGCTCCCGCACCGTTTCCGGCTTCGGCTCCCGTTCCCGCTCCGGTGATGCTGCGTACCGCGCCCTGCAGCTGTTCCTCGGAAACGGGCACCACCTGGGAGGGCAGGCAGGCGGCGTGGGCGAAGGCGAGGACGGCGGTCTCCTCGCCGACGAACAGCACCGTGCTGGTGCGGTCCCTCTCGCTGTCACCGGGGGTGCGACAGGAAGTGCAGTCGTAATTGCCCGGGGCGTTGTCGCCCGCGAGCAGCCGGTCGGCTTCTTCGTCGCCGATCTCGGCGCGTACGTCCTCGCTGACGTCGAGCATGCGCGGCACGGGGGTGGCTCCTAGGGACTCGTTGGGCTGCGGTTCGTTCGCTCTGTACCGCTCTGTGCCGGTACGGCTTTTCGGTGCCGGGCGGGGTTCCCGGCTCATGAAGAGAACAACGGCCGATCAGCGGCGGGGGTCACGCCCGAAGGGCGACTCGCTCCGGTCGTCCGACCGGGTGGGCGTTCGGTCCCGAGGGGCGCGGCGCGGGGGACCGGCGCGGGGTGCCGCTTAGCGTGACCCGATGCCGAACACCCGCCGGCGCCTCCGCCGGGGTCTGTGGCCGTCGGCTGTGCCGGCCGTACTGCTCGGCCTGCTGCCGTGCGGCGCCGCCGCGGCCGCGACCCCGGCCGCCCCCGGGCCGCCGCCGCCCGCCAAGGCGTACGCCTGCGCGGCCGACGGGTGGCCGTGGAACTGCGTCGCGGAGTGCGAGAGCGGCGGCCGCTGGAACGCCAACACCGGCAACGGCTATTACGGGGGACTGCAGTTCTGGCAGCCCACGTGGGTGGAGTACGGCGGCCTGGCGTACGCCCCGCGCGCCGACCTCGCCACCCGGGCGCGGCAGATCACGGTCGCGGAATCCGTGCTGGCCGGCCTGGGCTGGGAGGCGTGGCCCGACTGTTCGAAGCGCTACGGGCTCTCCGGCCGCTTCCACATCGTGCGCAAGGGCGACACGCTGAGCGCGATCGCCAAGCGGCACAAGGTCCCCGGCGGCTGGCAGGCCCTCTACAAGGCCAACGCCAAGGCAGTCGGCCCCGATCCGGCCCGGCTCCCCATCGGTACCTGGCTCGCCCTGCCGACCGCCTGACCCCTGCGCGCCCCCGGCCCGGCGGCGTGGGTCGGGTCCGGCCGAGCCGGGTCCTGGCCCGGTGCGGCAGCGCCTGACCCGGCTCAGCCCGTGTGGGCCCGGCGGGGCTGTCCGGGCCGGCCCTGGCTCGGCTCTGCGGGCACTGTCCGGCCCCGGTGGCTTCAGCCGGGCCACGGCCCGGTGCGGCCTGCTGCCGTGCGCCGCCGCGACCCCGGCCGCCCCCGGGCCGCCGGCGCCCGCCAAGGCGTACGCCTGCGCGGCCGACGGGTGGCCGTGGAACTGCGTCGCGGAGTGCGAGAGCGGCGGCCGGACATGGCTCGGCCCCGCGGGCCGTGCCCAGCCACGCCGGGCCTGGCTTTCCGGGCCCGCCCCGAGTGGCATCAGCCCGGTGCGGTGCGGGCCGCGGTCTCCGGGGCCTCGCCGCTGAACGCCACGGCGCCGCGCCGCAGTTCGTGGACGAGGACCGGCCGCCCCGGGCCGCGTCGCAGACCGTGCGGCACCCGCTGCTCGGCCAGCACCACGGCCGCGTCCAGGGCACGCAGGAGCGCGTACGTCCGGGACGCGACCGCCGGGGACATGCCCTGTGCGGGCTCGTCGACCAGCACGACCCTGGCGCCCGACAGCAGGGCGCGGGACACCGCGAGCATCCGCTGTTCGCCGCCCGACAGCGTGCCGGCACGGCGCGTGAGGAGCGGTCGCAGCTCCGGGTAGGCGTCCAGCGCGGGCGTGAAGTCCCTCCCCCGCGCCGAAAGTTCCAGATTCTCGGTGACGGTGAGCGTGCCGTACACCGCGCCCCTGTCCGGTACGAAGCACAGTCCCCGCCGGGCCCGCTCGTGCGCGCCCAGCCGGGTCACGTCGTTGCCTCGCCACACCACCCGGCCCGCCGACGGCGGCACGACCCCGGCGAACGCCCGCAGGGCCGTCGTACGCCCCGATCCGTTGCGCCCGGTCAGGACGGTCACCGCGCCCCACGGCACCGGTAGGTCGACACCGTGCAGGGCTTCGAGGGGTCCGTAGCGTACGCGGGCGGCGCGCAGCGCGATCTCGACGCTCATGAGGCCACCCCCGCCAGGACACGGTGGGCGGGGCCCGATGCGACGATGCGACCCGCCGACATGACGTGCACGATGTCCGCGAGCCCGGCGACCAGGTCGATGTCGTGTTCGACGACGAGCAGCGCCGTGCCGTCGGCGGCGAGTGCCCGCAGCACCGTGGCGAGCGAGGCCACCTCGGCCGTGTCGAGGCCCGCCGACGGCTCGTCGAACAGCAGGGTGTGCGGGCTTCCCGCGAGGGCGCGGGCCAGCTCCACCCGGCGCAGCGTGCCCGTCGGCAGTCCGGCCGCGGGCAGTGCCGCCACCGGGCCGTCCAGCCCGAACAGCCGCAGCGCCCGGCCCACCGCGCCCGGATCGCGCACCCGTCCCTGTTCCGCGCCGATCCGTACGTTCTCCTCGACGGTCAGCGAGGGGAACACCGCCAGTTGCTGGAAGGTCCGGGCGATGCCGAGCCGGGTCCGTGCGTGAGCGGACCGGCGGGTGATGTCCCGCCCGTCCAGCAGCACCTGCCCCGCCACGGGGCGCACGGTCCCGCAGAGGCAGTCGAACAGTGAGCTCTTGCCGGCGCCGTTGGGCCCCACGACGGCGCTGACCCTGCCGGGTACGACGGACACGTCGACGCCGCGCAGGGCGGCGAAGCCGCCGTACTCGACCCACAGCCCACGGGCGCTCAGCCGCCCGCCGCCCGTCGCGGCGCCCCAACCGGAGGCCGGACCGCGCGCCGTGCCGTGCCGGGACCCGTCGCCCCGGCCCGCCGCGTCGTGTGGCTGTCCCGCCGGTACCGCGGGGTGTCGTCCGGACCGGTCCGGACGGGGCGCCGTCCCGTCGCCTGCCGGGCCCGGGGCGGGCTCGGCGTCCGGTGCGGGGCGCCGCCCGGAGAGCGGTGCGGGGCGCGGCCCGGAGAGCGGCGCCGGCCGCAGGCGGGCCGCGGCGCGGGTACCCGTGGCGGTCAGGCGGGGCGGAGGTGGCCGCAGGCGGGCTGTCAGGGCGCGCAGCGCCTCGTAGGGGCCGCCGGGGAAGCGGCCGACGAGGAGGGCGAGGAGGCCGATCACGGCGGCCGCGACGCCGCCGCGCGTGCCCGCGTCGAGGCCGACCAGAAGGGCGGCGGCGGCCAGGGCTCCGAGGAGGCTGTCGGAGCCGAGGACGATGACGGCGGCGAACCACAGCAGGCCGCGCACCGGATCGAAGGCACCGGGGTCGAAGGCGCGGACGCCCATGCCGAGCATGCCGCCGCCGAGTGCGGCCAGCGCCGCACCCGCGACGAACGCGCCGGCCTTCAGCGCGGGCACGGGGACGCCGGAGGCGGCCGCGCCCGCCTCGTGGTCCCGCATCGCGGCGAGCGCCCGCCCCGCGCGCCCCCGGCGCAGCGCGACGACGGCGAGCAGGGACCCGCCCAGCAGGGCCAGTTCGAGGAGGTAGTACGCGCGGTCGCCGGCGAAGCCCGCCGGCCGGCCGAGGCCGAGGCCCGACGTCGCGTACGGCTGCGTGAAGACGAACCGGCTCATGGCGACACCGATGGCGAGTGTGGCCAGGGACAGGGCGAGACCGTGGCGGCGGATGGCGGGCCAGCCGGTGAGCAGGCCGAGCGGGGCCACCAGCAGGACCGCCACCGCCAGGGCGGTCAGTTCGGGCAGGGCGGGCAGCAGCGGGAACCGTCCGGCCGCCAGCAGCGCCGTGAACAGGGCACCGAGGCCCGCGTACGCCGCCTGGCCCAGCGAGATCTGTCCGCCCCGGCCGGTGACGACCACCAGCGACAGCAGGATCACGGCGAGCGCCGGCACCTGGACCGAGGTGTGCAGGTCGGAGCCCGCGAAGCCCAGCGGGAGGAGGAAGAGGATGCCCGCCACCGTCCAGGCCCCCGGCGGGGTGGAGACCCGTGCCGAGGCCGTACGGGGCAGGGCGTCCCCGGTGCCGATCCCGGGCAGCACCAGCGCGGCCACCAGCAGCGCCACGACGAACAGGTTCGCCCCGACCGCCTGGACCAGCGGCTCCGCCCACCCCGACGGGTGCAGCCGGGTCAGCTGGCTCTGCGCGACCCCGATGCCCAGCGCGACCACCACGGCCACCGTCAGGCTCCGCATCCGCGCGGCGACCGCGACCGCCACCACCTCGACGACCAGCAGGGGCAGCCCGTACGGGTCCAGCCGCAGATACGGCGCGAGAAGGACGCCCGTCAGGCCCGCCGTGGACGAGCCGAACGCCCAGCCCGCCGCGGCCACCCGGTCCGCGTCGATTCCGCCCAGCACGGCCAGCCCCCGGTTGTCGACGACCGCCCGAAGCTCCCGCCCGAACCGCGTCCACCCGGTGACCGCCCACACCACGACCGCCAGCACGAGCACCGCGGCCAACTGGCCCCACGGCTCGCCGGACACCACCGACGGCGCGTCGTTCCTGGCGCCGGGCCCCCACAGCAGTGCCGCCCCGCCGACCAGCAGCACGAAGACGCCGATCGACGCGACGAGTGTCCGCGCCGGATCACCGTCCAGGAGCGACAGGGGCCGGAACACCGCCCGTTCCAGGGCGAGCCCCAGCGCGGGCGCGACCACCAGCAGTGTCACCGCGACGGCGAGCGGCAGCGGCCAGTCCCATTCGACGGCCAGTTGTCGCAGTACGTACGCGCAGAACATGGCAACGGCCCCGTGCGCGAGGTTGAGCACCCCCGTCGCCCGGTAGGTGACGATCAGCCCGATCCCGGTGAGCGCCGCGGCACTGCCGACGGCGAGGCCGGCGAGCGTGAGGTCGTAGGTCAGCGAGGCCACGGCCGGTCACGACCCCGGCCCGGCGGGCGGCGAGGGCGGCGGGCCGTCATGTGCCGGACCGCCCGGCCCACCGGCTCCGGGCCCCCGCTGATCCGTACCGGGCGGATCCGTACCGGGCGGATCCGTACCGGGTCGATCCGTCCCGGGCCGGTCCCCGCCGGGCAGGGCCGTCCCGGGACGGCCCTGCCCGGCGGGGACGGACCCGCCGTCCGCGCCGCCCCGCGCCCCGTCCACGGGCGGTTCACAGATCGGGCAGGCCGCCGGCCCGCCGCCCGCCCGTACATGGGCACCGGCGGGAACCGCCTCCGGCTTCCCCTCGACCAGCGGGCAGTCCGCCCGGTGCAGCAGGGTCCCGCCCGGGATCAGCAGCAGTTCCCCGCTCCTCGGCGCGCCGCCCTCCCCGGAGCCGGGGGAGGGCTCCTCGGGCTCCGCACCGGCGGCCACCAGCAGTTCGTACAGCTGCTCCACCCGCGCCGTGGCGAGTGCGTGCCTGCCGTGTGCGAGCAGCACCGCGCCCGCGACGACGAGCGCGGCGCCGGGGATCGTGCAGGAGGCCAGATAGGGGAGCTGCCGTTCGGCGAAGCGCTCGCCCGACACCCCGTACCAGCCGACGACACAGAGCACCGCGCCGGCGGCCAGCGAGGCCCAGCCGGCCCACAGCAACGGGTGCGCTCTCCGCGCTCTCCGCGGTCGGGCTGTCCGCATCGGGCCCCCAGGGGTTCGCGAGGACGTCCGGGTCCGGTCGTACCGGCTCGTGCCGTCCGACTGTCCATGCCGGCCGATGGCTTGCACTATGCCCCTTGTAAGCAGACCCTGAAAGCACCGAGCCGTATGCGGCCCGGTCCGACACCCGGTGGTGAGCCAATGGTTCTCGGGAGAAGCGCCAGGCGGGCGAGGGTGCGGATGGCCGCATGGGCGGCCGCCGCGGTCCTGCTGACGGTTCCGTCCGTGGCGGCGTGCGGCGACGACGGCGGCGGGAACGAACCCGCGCCGAGCCCCACCGCGACGACGAGCGCCCCGGCCGCACCGTCCGAAGAGACGGGGGAGACGCAGGAGACGGCGAGCGCGCCAGCCGACCCGGCCGCCGCGGAGAAGGAGATCAAGGAGAACTGGGCGAGGTTCTTCGACCCGGACGTCTCCATGGAGGACAAGGCGGAGGTGCTGGAGAACGGCGAGCGGCTCACCCCGGTGCTCCAGGCATTCAGCGGCGACCAGCGCGGCCAGGAGGTCGAGGCCACCGTCACCGACGTCGCCTTCACCTCGCCCACCGACGCCGACGTCACCTACGACCTGGCCCTGCAGGGCCAGACGGCACTGCCGGACGCCAAGGGCGTTTCCGTCCTCCAGGACGGGGTGTGGAAGGTCTCCGCCAAGACGCTGTGCGCCCTGGTCCGGCTGAGCGGCAATGCGACGCCGGTTCCGGGCTGCTGAGGGAGTGGTCCTCGCGGCGCTGCTGGTCCTGAGCACCGGCTGCGGCAGCAGGCTGCCCGAGAGCGACTTCGAGGAGCCCCGCACACGGGCCCCGGCCACCACGGCCGGGGGAGAGCCGATCCGCGTCGGCATCATCACCAGCGCCACCAGCCCGGTCGGCGGCGAGGCCTTCACCGGGCCCCGCGACGGCGCCGAGGCGTACTTCGAGCGCGTCAACGAGCGCGGCGGCATCAACGGCCGCCGGGTGCGGGTGCTCACCTGCGACGACGGCGGCAGTGGCGTGGGCAACAACGAGTGCGTTCACGAACTCGTCGACGAGCGCGAGGTGTTCGCGCTGGTCGCCACCACGGCCCTGGATTACGCGGGCGCGCCGCGCGTCTCCGCCGCAGGGGTGCCCGACATCGGCGGCCAGCCCGTCGGCGCCGCGTACGAGACCTATCCGCACCTGTACTCCGTCTACGGCAGCCTGTCCCCGCGCGACGGCGGACGGCCGGGCTGGGGCGGCAAGTTGTACGGCGGCACCGAGACCTACCGCTACTTCAAGGAGGAACAGGGCGCCAGGACGGCCGCCGTCGTCTCGTACAACCAGGCCGCGTCCGCCGCCTACGCCCGGCTGATCACCCAGGGGCTGAAGGCCGAGGGCTACCGGGTGGTCACCGAGCAGGTCGACTTCGCGCTGCCCAACTTCCGTGCCGTCGCCGCCGATCTGCGCGACCGGAAGACCGACCTCGTGTTCGACGCGATGGACACCCACGGCAACGCCCGGTTGTGCGAGGCGATGGACGCCGAAGGCACCGAGGTCACCGCCAAGGTCACCAATGTGCAGAACTGGTCCTCGACCGTCCCCCGGGACTACCGCAACGCCGACCAGTGCCGCAATTCCCTGTGGGTGACGGGCTCCAGCCGCAACTACGACGACAGCGGACACCCCGCGGTCAGGGAGTTCCGGAACGCGATGAGCGGGCAGACGCTCTCACAGTGGCGGCTGGAGGGCTGGGCGGCCGCGATGTGGTTCACCGACGCGGCCCGCTCCTGCGGCGCGGACCTCACCCGGGAGTGCGTCGAGCGCTTCATGAACCGGGACGAGCCCTACACCGCGGACGGTCTGCTCCTGCCGGCCGTGTTCGAGGAGTGGCCCGAGCCGCCGAAGACCCGCAACGCCTGCCTGTCCGTGGCCCGCTGGCGGGACGAGCGGGGCGGCTGGGTCACCCAGGGCGAGATGAACGACAACTGCTTCGACGTACCGCAGCTCGCGTACGAACCATGACGAACCGTCGTCCGCGGGCAACCCTCCGGCACCGTCGTCGGTCCCGCCGGACAAGAGCCAAGGGCGGGAGGCATGCAGATCTCATTCCTGATCCACAACGGGTACGGAATCGGCGGGACGATCCGCACGATCCGCAACCCGGCGCGCACCCTCGCGCAGCAGCACGACGTGGAGATCGTGTCCGTGTGCCGCCACCGCGACGAACCGGCCCTCGAACCCGGGCCCGGTGTGCGGCTGCGCCACCTCGTCGATCTGCGCGAGGAGAGTCCCGGGTACGACGGCGAGGACCCCCGGCACCGGCGCCCCGCCCGGGTCTTCCCGCGCGCCGAGGCGAGGTACCGGCAGTACAGCGCCCTCACCGACCGGCGGATCGCGGACCACCTGGCCGGCGAGGCCCTGCGCCACCGGATGGCGGCGGCGGCGCTCGCCGGCTCCGCGCGCTTCGACCCGGCGCGGATCGCCGAGCGCCACGAGTCGCTCTACCGCGGACTGCTCGCCGCCCGCACCGCCCGTGGTCCCCGCCCGCGCCGGCCGGGGACCGCGGGCTCGCTGTTCGCCGCGCCGACAAGAGGGCGAACGGCATGACCGGCATATCCGCGCGCCGCCGCGCCCCGGACGGCCGGACGTCCCCCGCGCCGGTGCATGCCGACTGCGTCGCCGACTCGGCCGGCGGGCTCACCTTCGACGTCGAGGACTTCGGGGTGACCGAGACCTGGGGCGCGGCACTGGTGCTCCGCCGGCGCGGCCACGCGGGGGACGAGGTGCGGCTGCCGCTCACCCCGGCGGGCGAGGGAGCGCTGCGGGCCGTGCTGCCCAGCACGATGGAGCTGGGCGAGGGACGCTGGGACGCCTACGCCGACCCGGGCGGGGCGGAGGACGGCGCGGAGGCGGTGCGGCTCGCGCCGCGCGTCAACGATCTGCGTTCGCTCGTCGACCGCAGACCGAGCGGCGCGCGCGGCGGTGTCGCGGTCCGCATCCCCTATGCGACCCGGAACGGCAACCTCAGCGTGCGCAGCTGGCTGCGGGCCCCGCACGCGGAGGCGGGGGAGATCCGCCTGGCGTCCGGCACGATGTCCCTGCGGGGCCGGCTGTACGGGTACTCCTTCGGCCCGGGCGCCCGCGCCGAGGCACGCTGCCGCACCGAGCCGGGCGAGGCCCGCCGCGCCGCACTGGCCGTCGAGGGAGAGGAGTTCACGCTCACCCTGGGCTTCGCCCCGCTCACCCGGGCGGGGCTGCGGAAGGGCGAGCGCAGGCCCTGGGACCTGTGGCTGCGGCCGGGCGGCGACGCGGGCCCCGAGGCCCGCCTCGCCCGGCTGCTGGACGACGTACCGGACAGGAAGCACATCTTCGTGTACCCGGCGCAGCGGCTGGACACGAAGCACGGGCCGGTGTCGGCCGGCCCGTACTACACCGTGGACAACGACCTCTCGGTCCTCGTCGAGGCACTCTGAGCCACCTGTCGTGCCGTAAGGTGCCGGAACCGCCGGTACAGGGTGAGGGGATCCGGAGCCATGGGTGAGCTGTACGCGCCGGTCGAGCCGTACGAGACGGGGATGCTGGACGTCGGTGACGGCAACTTCGTGTACTGGGAGGTATGCGGGAACCCCGAGGGCAAGCCCGCGCTCGTCGTCCACGGCGGGCCCGGCTCGGGGTGCGGTACGCGAGCGCGCCGCTATTTCGACCCCGAGCGGTACCGGATCGTGCTGTTCGACCAGCGTGGCTGCGGGCGCAGTGTCCCGCACGCCGCCCACCCGGGCACGGACATGCGGCACAACACCACGCCCCGCCTGATCGCCGACATGGAGCGGTTGCGGGACCACCTGGGCGTCGACCGCTGGCTGCTGTACGGCGGGTCCTGGGGCTCCACGCTCATCCTGGCCTACGCCGAGCGGCACCCGGAACACGTGTCCGAGATCGTCATCAACGGCGTCACCACCACCCGCCGTTCGGAGATCGACTGGCTCTACCGGGGCGCCGGCCGGTTCTTCCCCGAGCAGTGGGACCGCTTCCTCGCGGGTGCCCCGGGCACGCCGCGCGACGGCGACGTCGTCGCGGCCTACGCCCGGCTGGTGGAGCACCCGGACGCCGCCGTGCGCGACAGGGCCACGAACGACTGGTGCGCCTGGGAGGACGCGGTCCTGTCCGGGGAGACGAACGGCGCCTCGAACCCGTACGGCGACCGCCCCGCGGCCGAACGGCTGGCGATGGTGCGCATCTGCGCGCACTACTTCTCCCACGGCGCGTGGCTCGAGGAGGGCGTCCTGCTGCGGGAAGCAGGAAGGCTGGCGGGCATCCCGGGGGTCCTGGTCCACGGCCGGCTCGATATGAGCGCGCCGCTCGACACCGCGTGGGAGCTCAGCCGCGCGTGGCCCGACGCCGAACTGATCGTCGTCGAGGACGCGGGCCACCTGGGCGGCGCCGCGACGCGCGACCACGTGCTGCGGGCCCTGCGCCGCTTCGCGTGCAGCGGGTCCTGAGGGCTCCCGGGTGCTCCTGAGGCTTTTGGCGACCGTTGCGGGCCCCTGAGCGCCTTTCGGGCGCGGGTGCGAGCGTGGCGGGACCGGGGAGGAGCCTCAGTCGCCCGACAGGCTCGGGCGGCGGAAGGACTCCGGAGGGAGCTGGGCGGGCTGCCGCGCGGCGAACCCGGGGTGGTGCAGGTCGAAGGCGGGCGACTCGGACCGGATCCGCGGCAGCGTCAGGAAGTTGTGCCGGGGCGGCGGGCAGGAGGTCGCCCACTCGAGCGAACGCCCGAAGCCCCATGGGTCGTCGACGGTCACCCTCCGGCCGTACTTCGCCGTCTTCCAGACGTTGTAGAGGAACGGCAGCGTCGACAGGCCCAGCAGGAACGAGCCGATCGTGGAGACGGTGTTGAGCACGGTGAAGCCGTCGGCGGCCAGATAGTCGGCGTAACGGCGGGGCATGCCCTCGGCGCCCAGCCAGTGCTGAACCAGGAACGTCGTGTGGAAGCCGGTGAACAGGGTCCAGAACTGGATCTTGCCGAGCCGCTCGTCGAGCATCTTGCCGGTGAACTTCGGCCACCAGAAGTAGAACCCGGCGAAGGTCGCGAAGACGACCGTTCCGAAGACGACGTAATGGAAGTGCGCGACCACGAAGTACGAGTCGGTCACATGGAAGTCCAGCGGCGGCGAGGCGAGGATCACCCCACTCAGCCCGCCGAAGAGGAACGACACCAGGAAGCCGATCGCCCACAGCATCGGCGTCTCGAAGGACAGCGAGCCCTTGAGCATGGTGCCGGTCCAGTTGAAGAACTTCACTCCGGTCGGGACCGCGATCAGGAACGACATGAACGAGAAGAACGGCAGCAGCACCGCACCCGTCGCGAACATGTGGTGCGCCCACACGACGATCGACAGGGCGGTGATGGCCATCGTCGCGCCGACCAGCATCACGTAACCGAAGACCGGCTTGCGCGAGAAGACGGGGATGATCTCGGTGATGATCCCGAAGAACGGCAGCGCGATGATGTAGACCTCGGGGTGCCCGAAGAACCAGAACAGGTGCTGCCACAGCAGCGCCCCGCCGGACTCCGCCTCGAAGACCACCGCCCCGAACCGCCGGTCGGCCTCCAGCACCAGCAGTGCCGCCGCGAGCACCGGGAAGGCGATCAGGATCAGGATCGAGGTGAACAGGACGTTCCAGGTGAACACCGGCATCCGGAACATGGTCATCCCGGGCGCGCGCAGCCCGATGATCGTGGCCAGGAAGTTGACCGCGCCGAGGATCGTGCCGAAACCGGAGAGCGCCAGGCCCATGATCCACATATCGGCGCCGATACCGGGGGAGCGCTCCAGGCTGTTCAGCGGGGCGTAGGCGAACCAGCCGAAGTCGGCAGGGCCCGTGGGCACCAGCAGGGAGCCGAGCACGATCAGCCCGCCGAAGAGGAACAGCCAGTACGACAGCATGTTCAGCCGTGGGAAGGCCACATCGGGGGAGCCGATCTGGAGCGGCATGATCTCGTTGGCGAAACCGGCGAAGGTCGGGGTCGCGAAGAGCAGCAGCATGATCGTGCCGTGCAGGGTGAAGGCCTGGTTGAACTCCTCGTTGCTGATCAGCTGCAGTCCCGGTCTGGCGAGTTCCGCCCGCATCACCAGCGCCAGGACACCTCCGACCAGGAAGAACAGGAACGAGGTGATCAGGTACAGGTGCCCGATCCTCTTGTGGTCGGTGGTGGTCAGCCAGTTCACGACGACCCGGCCCGGCCGCGCCGCACGCGGTGCCGTGCCGGCGGTCGTTGTCCCGCCCTGTGCCGTCGCCATCGGCTCGGCCCCCTTCGCTGTGCCGCGTGCGTCCCGGCGGTCGTGTGCCCGCGGCCGCGTGCCGGGCTTCATCGGGCAGGGCCGTGATGTCGCCAGTGGCCGCAATCCGACAGAGCGCGTGTGCTGATTCTGTGATCGGGCGGTGAAATACCCATGGTCCGAAATCTCCCGCCGGTCCCCCCCGGGGGGAGGGAATTACCGGCATGCTGGCGGGTGTCGCGCAACAAATCGGCGACCGACATTCACCCTTCCCTGCCCGCTCCCGGCAATTCCCGCGAACGGGGTGCGGAACTGCCCGTTCGGGTGAATGTGGCGGCGATAAACGTGTGTCGTGATCCTGTGACACAAGTGTGACCACGGAGGGACAGGGGGCGGTAACCGGGCTTCCGGCCGGGCCCTCGGGCGGCCTACGGTGGGCGCATGGCACCGATACCGAGTCCTTCCGCAGAGCCCGCCGACAACCTGGACGAATATGTCGGCCTGGAGGCCGGGGCCGCCGAGGAGAGGGCCCGCGAACGAGGCTGGACCACCGTCAGAAAGCTGCCGCCCGGCGCGATCATCACCATGGAGTACCGCAGCGGCAGGCTCAACCTGGAGGTCGACGAGGGCCGGGTGAGGCGCAGCTGGAAGGGCTGACGGAGCGGGCGGCCGTCACCCTGCGCACACGGCGGCAGGCGCCGTCCGGAGCGGCTCCGCCCCGGACGCGCCCGGCGCCACGCGCCCGGCGCCACGCGCCCCGCGCTCCGGGCCCACGGTCCCCGCGCGCTCCTGGCTCGTACGCATGGCACGGCGAAGGCCCCGGGACTCCTTCCGAGTCCGGGGGCCTTCGTGTGCGGGCCTGCTGTGCGTACCGTCCGCCCGCGCCGGCGACGGGAGACGGCCGGCGGACCTCAGCCGCCGGCCACCGGCCGGGCGGCGGCCGAGCCGGCCGACGTGCCGCGCGCGGACACCCGGTCGGGGTGCTGCTGCGGGCGGCGGCTGACCGGCGGCGTGACCGGGCTGCGTTCGGAACGCACGGTGTGCGTCCGCGGCGCGAGGTGCGGGGCGGGGCTGCGCGGGCCGGAGACGGCGGGCCGTACGGTGACGACCTTCTCGCGCGGCAGCGTCTGCGGCAGGGTCTGCGGCTGTGAGGCCTCGCTCGCGACCGCGGCGGGCCGTGGGGCCGGCGCGGGGCTCCCGGGGGCCGCCGCGGGAGCGGAGGCCCCGGCGCGGCGCGCACGCCACTTCTCGCGCTGCTCGAAGATCCAGGCCTCGCCGAAGCCGATCAGCGGCTCGAACCAGGGCAGGGCCAGAACGATCAGCAGCCCGGCCGCCCAGCCCAGCAGCACGTCGCTGACCCAGTGCGTGCCCAGGTAGACCGTCGCGGCGCCGACGCCGAGCGCGACCACGGCGGAGACCACGGACAGGTGGCGTCTGGTTCGCGGGGTCGAGGCCAGGTAGGCCAGGATGCCCCAGGTCACCACGGCGTTCGCGGTGTGCCCCGAGGGAAATATGTCGCCGCCCATGAACAGTTCGGCGGATCCGATCTGGGTGGCATAGTGCGGGCCGAGCCGCCCCAGCCCCAACTTCACGGCACCGACAGTGATGTTGAGCAGCAGCAGTGCGACGCCCAGTGCGAGGAGCGGACGCAGTGTGTGCTGCCGCCAGGACCGCCAGCCGAGCCAGGCAGTCACCATCACGGCCGTGGGACCGCGCTGGCCGAGCACGACGTAGTAGTCGATGAACGCGTGGAGTTGCGGCCACTGTTCGTACGGCCGGAAGAACATGATCTGCCAGTCCAGGCGTACGAGCCGGGACGTGGTCAGTACCGCCACGACGATGGCGCCGTAGAACACGAGCGTGGAGCCGAAGAGGACCTTGCGGGTGGCGGTCATCCGCGGCAGGTCTATCTCCGGCGGCTCGGGTTCCCGGTCCAGTCGGGCGAAGATTCGGTCGGTACGCACCCAATCGACGTTACAGCGAGTGAGTGTCCCACCAGCCCGACGGGGCGGGTTTGTGATGACGATGTGATGTGGACCATGTCTCACCCGGCGCTTAATACCCGCCCATTCAAGCCTCATGAGGTGACCTTCGGCCAATATTTCAATAGGCATCCTTCGGGGTGCCCCTATTCGTGCCCGGAATTGCCTCCCGCGGGCATGGCACGGAATTCTCCGGTACCGCACTGGGGAGTGCGGTGTGCGACCCGCCGGACGCGGGAGCGCGCGGCGGAGCGAGCCCTCCCGGGGCCGGCGTGCCCCCCGTTCCCGGCGCCCCCGGCTCCGCGTGCACGCCCGCCCCGCGCTCCCGGGCGCGGCATCCGGTGACGGCGTGCCCCCGGCTCGCACGGTCCACGGCTGCCGGGTCACGCCTCCCCGAGTGGTGCGTGGGGATGCGCGAGCGGTGCGCGGGGGATGTGCGAGTGGTGCACGCCACACCCGGTGCGCCGCCCGCTGAGAGATCGGCCACGCGCGGTGGCCTGATACTCGCGTACGCTGTCGGCTCACTCGCCCATCGCATCGGGACCCGGACACGTCCCCTCCGGAATGAAGCGATGCGCGAGAGTTCCACTGGGAGGTACGTACATGTCCTCAGGGACGGCCACGACCGGAAACTCGCGGTCCGCGGACGCTCCCCGGCACCGCTCCGGCCCGCTCGCCGGGGGTGGCGCGAACCGCTGGCTCGTCCTGGTCGTCCTCTGCGTCAGCCTGCTGCTCGTCGCCGTGGACGCCACCGTGCTTCACGTGGCGATCCCCGCGGTCACGGAGGACCTGCGTCCCGGGTCGATCGCCCTGCTGTGGATCGTCGACGCCTATCCCCTGGTCTGCGCCTCGCTGCTGATCCTCTTCGGCACCCTCGGCGACCGCGTGGGGCGCCGCCGCATCCTGCTCCTCGGCTACGCGCTGTTCGGTGTCGCTTCAGCGCTCGCAGGCTTCGCCGACAGCCCGCTCGTGCTGATCGCCGCCCGGGCGCTGCTCGGCGTCGGCGGCGCGATGATCATGCCGGCCACGCTCTCCATCCTCCGCCAGGTCTTCCCCGACCGGCGCGAACGGGCCCTGGCCATCGGCATCTGGAGCGCCGTGGCCGCGATCGGCGCGGCCGTGGGCCCGCTGCTCGGCGGTTTCCTCCTCGAACACTTCTGGTGGGGTTCGGTCTTCCTCATCAACATCCCGCTGATGCTCGTCAGCCTGCCGGTGGGACGCTGGCTGCTGCCCGAGTCCACCGGGGCCAAGGACGGGCCCTGGGACGTGCTGGGCGCCCTGATGGCCGCCTTCGGCCTCTTCGGGGTGGTGCTGGGCGTCAAGCGCGCGGGCGGCGGGGCCGTGCTGAGCCCGCTGACGCTGGGCTCGCTGGCCGCCGGCGCGGTGCTGCTGTTCCTCTTCGCCCGCCGCCAGCGGCGCCGGCGCCATCCGCTGGTGGACCTCGGCATGTTCGCCAGGCCCGCGTTCGGGACCTCCGTCGGCTGCATCGTGCTCGCCATGCTGGCCCTGGTCGGCCTGGAACTGATCGCCGCGCAGTATCTGCAACTGGTGCTCCGGCTCTCGCCGCTCGAGACCGGCCTGCGGCTGCTGCCGCTCACCTTCGCCGCGATGGCCGCGGGTCTGGCCGGGTCCCGGATGCTGGCCCGTTTCGGGCCGCGCGCCATGGTGTCGTTCGGCTTCGTCCTCACCGCGGTCGCCGTGCTGTTCCTGACCGTCATGGGCCAGCACGACCGGCCCGGAATCCTCGTGGCGGGCTTCGTGCTGCTGGGATTCGGACTGGAGACGACGCTGTTCGGCGCCTACGAGTCGATGCTGAGCGAGGCGTCCTCCACGCAGGCGGGCGGCGCGGCGGCGATCGGCGAGACCTCCTACCAGCTCGGCGCGGGCATCGGCATCGCGCTGCTCGGCAGCGTCATGAACGCCGCCTACGCGCCGGGACTCTCGCACGTCCCCGGCGTCCCCGCCGCCGCCTCGGGCGCGGCGCGGCACTCGCTCGGCGAGGCCTACGAGGTCTCCCGGCAGCTCGGCGGTACCGCGGGGGAGTCCCTGCGCGAGGCCGCGCGGGTCTCCTTCGTGCACGGGCTGCACGTGACACTGGTGGTCAGCGCGGGCCTGCTGCTGCTGGGCGCGCTGGCGGCGCTGCGGCTGCCGCGGACGATGGAGTGCCCGGCCGAGGACGCGGAGGAGACGGTTCCCGCCCCGGCGGCCCGGCCGTCGAT